>JAZDDD010000638.1:0-3492 GCA_036679545.1 Gemmatimonadota bacterium
CATCAGGGCCGGAGCGTTCTGCACCACCAGCCATGGCACACTTGCGTTTTGTTCCACCAACAAATCGAGCTGCTCGGCTTCCAGCAAAAGGTTGCGATCACCCTGCAGAAGACCTATCTCGCGCATCATTCGCGACGCGATAGAGAAAACGTCGCGCGCGAGCCAACCGTGCATGGGATCATCCCGTAACCGAAATCCGATAGCCAGGTTTTGCCGAGCGTATGTTAGGGCCGTTGGTGTATCGCCCACGTCAGCAGCTAAGATCGCAGCAGATTCGTTTTTATGGGCACGGTCAACAATGGAATCTCGTACTAAGAGCGGCGTCTCCCGGGGGGTTTCCGCACCGTTGAATAGATCGTCGTAAATCCAGAAGGGCAACTCAGATCTTGTTGCGGCAAGCGAACGCCATGTTTCGAGCGACGCCGCCGCCGCGTCCGCGCGAAGTTGGCGACGTTCCGCTTCGGTCAAACCCGTGGCAACACTACGCCACATTCTACGGCGCGCACCGTTGCCATCTTCCGGTTTCGATGCACCAATGTGGAGCCCCGGTTCAAACCACCGGAACATCATGTCTCCAGTCGTGGGTCCAAGCGTCGGAGTTTCGTCTGGTACAAACGGCCGAGGCACTATTGCGCCAGACTGTGACGAACCCGCCAACCCCCCGGGTGCCGACAAAACGGCGGCGACATCTCGGCTTGCAATGGACCATTGCGCTGCCGTCACAGTGACCGACAGCGTCAATGCCAAGACGCCAAACAATAATACGCCGACAAATGTGCTGGCAAGAAACGGAGCGAACGCAATTGGCCACCGAGTAAATCGCAGCTTTGGTTCGTTGCGATCGGCATCCGTAAGCCAACCGGCCACCGCCTCCTTCTGCACCTTTGGCAACGTCCACGTCAACGGCATGAACGGTTGCCACCGCCGCGCACGGTTCCGTACCGCCCACTGTGGGAATCGCAAGATCATCGCAATCAATAAGGCAACTGCAGTCGGAACAAACAGTAGCACCGCCTCACTGGCGGTAACCATTGACGGAACCATCGACGCCGATCGGACGTTGACACCACGCACCCAAAGCGCTGGCATCACCACAGCCAGAGTGGTTGCGACAAACACAAAGGCACCACTCCAACGCTTTAGTGCAAGCATTTGACGACGACGCCTTTCGCCAGACAGTGCGTATACACCGTGCCCGTTCACAATAGCTGTCGTGTCTGGACTGTCGAGCGCCACATCCCACACCACACTCCAGGGGTATCCCAATCCACGGGCCCACGACATCAAATCCGCGAGCCGCCATCCCCGAAACGCGGACACAATGGTAAACAAACCCGACGCCAGCAACGCGATGGTCAACAGAAAAAGCAAAACAGTGGTCCCACCGCCCGGTGTGGACGTAGTCGACCCAAGTGGGAGCAACCCCGTGGCCGTGAATTCCCGCCAACGCCCGGCGGCCGGGGCGTACAGCAACAATGCAAAAAATGTTATGCCCGTACCGGCCGTTGCAAGCAAAGAGCGCAAGAACCTACTTCCCAAACCCCGTAGAGCTTCCAAACCGGGTGGCGGCCATTCGATCAACGGCGTCGATGGTGGTATTAGCGCGCGCGCGACGTCGTCCGCGGTCGGTCGGTCGTCGGGGGCCTTCTTAAGACATTGGTTGATGAGATCTGCGAACTGCTGATCGAGGTCGCTGCGAAACTCCCTGACATCAGGTGGTGCTTCCTGCAGATGCGCAGCGATGTAGCCTTCTGGTGTATCCGCTTTGATCGGTAGACGTCCCGTGACAAACTCGAATGCGAGGATGCCGAGGCTGTAGATATCGGTCTTTTCATCTATGTCGCGGGCGGCCGCTTGTTCTGGGCTCATGTATGGCGGTGTTCCAACGGAGACCCCTTCACGCGTAAGCTTTTCGTCGTCCAGCTTATCACGCGATACAGCAGCGCTGATACCGAAGTCCAACACAATGGCTCGTCCGGTTTCCCGATCAATGACCACATTGGCGGGTTTGATATCGCGATGCACCACGCCACGGGCGTGCGCGGACGACAGCGCTCGGGCGATTTCGCCGACGACGACCTTTGCAAACGCCTCAGGGACGATCTTGGCGGTTAGAATCTCTTGCTGTAACGTGGGGCCATCGACAAACTGCATCAGGATGTACGGTCTTCGGGACCGCGGCAACATGCCCACCTGATAAATATTGATTACGTGTGGATCGACGATGGCTGCGGCCGCTTCCGCTTCACGGGTAAAACGCGCGCGAGCGACGTCGTCCTTAGTCAGATCCTCCGCCAACACCTTTATCGCAACGAGACGTCGTAAACTTGGCTCGCGGCCGAGGTATACGACACTCATTCCACCACCCGCTAGCAGACGAAGGATCTGAATGCGCGGACTCAGCGCCCTTCGCAATTGGGCAGCCAATTTGTCGTCCGGTGAGATATCATCCGCGCCGGAAGCGCCGGAATCCGTCAATGTCGGAGATGGCGTAAAGACCGCTCCGCACTTGGCGCACTCCAAAGCGTCATCCGGTTGTTCTACACCGCAGGCCGGGCAAAATGACATTAGTTCTTCGCAGGAATCCTCAGACGGGCCCACAACCTAGGCCGGTTACGGTGTTCGCGAAAGCCTTAGACTGTTCGGCTCAAGGGGCGGCAACTGCGCCATCGTGTGGTCTTTGCGATATTGTGCCACAAGAGGTCACAGAGTAAGGTGGAGGGCACAGAGAACTGATTTGGTTTTTGACGTACCAGGCATACACAACCCCTCGCAAGCCGTCCTTACGCTCCGATCTCTCGATCCAGCCCAACACACTTTCTGTGGACTCTATCTTACTCTGTGTCCTCGGTGGCAAGTAGCGGGGGAGGTAAGGTAACATCCCGTTTGCGATGCCGTGCCAGAGAGGTCCAGAGTAAGATGGAGGGCACAGAGAACTGATTTGGTTTTAACGTATAACCGCAACACCCCATAAGCCGTCCTTGCGCTGCGATCTCTCGATCGGGCCCAACACTCTCTCTGTGAACTCTATCTTACTCTGTGTCCCTCTGTAGCACATGCGGGGGTAAGGCCCCATCCCGTTTACCGAACTGAGCACCGGCGGCACGTTCGTTGCAAAATACAGGGTCGTTTCAAACACAGGGCCCAAGCGGCTGTTACTTTTGCAGTGATTTCGGAAAGGTACGCTAGCGTGCACGAAAGCAAAACGCTGGACATGCTCGATGCGGCGGAACACGGTGATACCAAGCGCGTGGCGGCCTTATTGGCTGATTCGCCCGATCTCGTCGATGCTTCAGGAGAGTACGACAAAACGCCGCTGCACTGGACAGCGGAGCGGGACCACGCCGAAGTAGCTCGTTTGCTGTTGGACGCGGGCGCGGATGTGGAACGTTTGACAACCTGGGGCTCCAGCGCTTTGGAGTGGGCCGCCATTATGGGCAGTGTTGCCGTGGCGGAGATCCTTTTGTCACACGGCGCTACAGGTCTCAACCT
>JAZDDD010000639.1:0-2096 GCA_036679545.1 Gemmatimonadota bacterium
GGTTGGACATTCTTGCAGCACAAACGTCATTTGCGATCCGGCGCGGCTGGTCTGCTTGCGGTCACGCTGTTTCTTTGGGCGTTGCATCATCTCGATTATCCGTTCCTGCGAGCCCGGGGCGCTTGGAATCCGTGGGGATATTACCTGGATATCCTGCTCTCCCTTACGGTCGGCGTGGGAATCCTCCTGCTCGTGCTCGAAGACGTGCGGGGAGGTTTGAACACGCTGTCCGAACTCTCCGGACACATGCAGCTCCGTGGCGAAGGATCAAACGTGATTCTGCGTTTGCTCGAAAGCACACGACAACTCGGCGGTGTTCGCGGGAGTGCAATGTACGAACTATCTGACCAAAACGGCGTTTTTCTTGCCGGTACCGGTACATGCGTTCGTTGGAAAGGAGAGCCTCCCGATACCGCAACCGACGGCGTGATATTGCAAGCGGTACGAACTGGCAAACCACAAGTTCTGCGTGGACCGAAGCGACCCGCTCAATACGTCGCCGCCATGCCCATTGCGCCACGTGGGGACGTCTCACACGTGATGGTGATTGTTGGTGACGCCCGCGATCCCTTTGCGGCGCTCGACGAGCGTTTCCTATTGGCTTTGGCGCAACAAGTTGGCGCCGCCATAGACAACGCCGAGCTTCACGCAAAACTTGTCGCAAGAACAAACGACCTCGAACGTCTTGCCCGACGCGTAGTCCGACAGCACGAAGAGGAGCGCCAACGTCTTTCACGAGAACTCCATGACGAAACCGCACAGGTGTTCTCTGCACTGAAGTTCCAACTGGGCACGCTCAGAGACAATGCACCGGACAGTGAAAAGGAGGATATTGATCGCTCTCTTTCACTCGTTGATATTGGCTTAAAAAGCATCCGTGCCGTAACACGTGCGCTCCGGCCCCCCATATTGGACGACTTGGGCGCCATTCCGGCGCTCCAGGCGCTCAGCGAAGATGTGCAGCGCACGAGCGGTATCTCCATCGACCTTTCTACGCCCGCTCAGTTGCCCAAACTACCGGAGGAAAGTGAATTGGCGCTGTTCCGCGCCCTGCAGGAGGCATATTCAAACGTACTGAAACATGCGCACGCATCGTCGATACAAGTTTCGCTGCGTTCGGAGAACGGGAATGTGGTGCTTGAGGTACTCGACGACGGTGACGGACCGCCACAAGAACTCGATAACCTCGAGCGTGAGGGACACCTCGGCCTTCCGGGAATGCGCGAACGTATCTCCGGTTTGGGCGGTTCAGTTCGGTTCGGCCCCGGTGTGGAGAGTGGAGCGCGCCTCGTCGTACGCCTCCCCGTTCAACAAACCGTAACATGAGAGATTCCATTCGCGTCGTCCTCGTGGATGATCACGCGATGGTTCGCGAAGGCATCCGACATGTCTTGACCGGTATGCTTGGCATCGAAATCGTGGGCGAGGCGTCCGATGGTGCCAGGGCCCTCACGACAATTCGTGCGCTCAAACCAGACGTCGTACTGCTCGATATCACCTTGCCCGGTAAGTCCGGGCTCGAAGTTGCCAAAGAGCTTCGTGATGAGATGGCAAGCCTGAAAATTCTCGTGTTGAGCATGCACGACGAGGCACAATACATCGTCGAGGCCGTGAAAGCCGGTGTTAATGGTTATCTACTCAAAGACGCTGGTGCTGAAGAGCTTCGCAAAGCCGTGGTCGCCGTATACGCCGGGACAGAGTACTTCAGCGCCGGTGTAATCAACCACCTCGGAGCCGCAGTCCGTCAGCAGCCGTCACATCAACCTTCCCCCGTTGACCGCCTTACTCCCCGAGAGCAACAGGTTTTGATCAGCATTGCAAGCGGGCGAACCAACAAGGAAACCGCAGGCGCGCTTGGCATCAGCCCCCGAACGGTAGAGACCCACCGGGAGAGCATCATGCGAAAAACCGATATCAAGACCGTTGCGGGCCTCACGCGGTTTGCCCTGAAAGCCGGGTTGTTGGTGGATTAAGTCACCCGCCCAAGACTCCGTATTAATACGGAGAGCATTTCCGTAATGCACGCGATGCGCTGAGGCGACGTCTTTCCGTATAGTCCTACCGATTTTCGAGCGCCGACAGCGCTCTCCACCCTA
>JAZDDD010000064.1:0-14796 GCA_036679545.1 Gemmatimonadota bacterium
AAAAGACGAAGCGCGTAGACCACTTCGCGTTGTTGGTTCATGACATCGTCGTAGTCAAGCAACCGCTTTCTTACTTGAAAGTTTTGTAACTCGACACGTTTCTGCGCATTTTCGATGGCCTTCGTGACCCAGGGATGGGTAATCACGTCGCCTTCTTCCGCACCGGTTTTTTCCATCCAACGTGCGATACGATCGGATCCGAACAAACGCATCAAATCGTCTTCCAACGATAAGAAGAAACGAGTTTGACCGGGATCGCCCTGCCGGCCGGACCGGCCGCGAAGCTGCCGATCGATCCGCCGAGATTCGTGCCGTTCGGTGCCGATGATCACCAGCCCGCAGGGCGGATCGGCCTCACACTCCCGCTCACCCATTTCCGCGAGTGACAGGTCAGGTTCCTCGAGTTGCTGCCCGAACGGTGCGACTTTCGATCGAATACCGCACACCTGGCACTGTTTGACCTTCACGCCAAGTTTGATATCCGTTCCACGGCCCGCCATGTTCGTGGCGATCGTCACCGCACCGGTTTGACCCGCGTTCGCGACGATCTCAGCTTCACGCTGATGTTGTTTGGCGTTCAGCACCTCGTGTTTCAATCCACGCCGCTTGAGCATCCGCGCAAGCGTCTCGGACGTCTCAACGCTGACCGTACCGACCAAGGCCGGCAAGCCACGCTCGTGTTGTCGTTCGATTTCTTCAATGATGGCGGCATACTTCTCGCGCCGCGTGCGGTAGATGAGATCCTCGTGGTCTCGACGCCGATTGGGACGGTTGGTTGGAATCACCATCACGTCGAGGTGATAGATCTCCCAGAACTCTCGCTCCTCCGTTTCCGCCGTACCCGTCATCCCCGCGAGTTTGTCGTACATGCGGAAGTAATTCTGGATGGTTACGGTGGCGAGTGTCTGCGTTTCCCCTCGCACCGTAACATTTTCTTTTGCCTCAATGGCCTGGTGCAAGCCGTCAGACCAACGCCTGCCCGCCATGATGCGACCCGTGAATTCATCGACGATGAACACTTGGCCCTCTTGCACAACGTACTCCACATCCTTCTCATACAACGCATAGGCCTGCAACAGCTTATGGATGATGTGCAGTTTTTCTGATTTGTTCGCGTATTCCTCTTCTACCAGACGCCGCTTCTCGAGTTTTTCCTCCGCCGACAACGAATCGTCCTTTTCGAGTCTACCGACTTCCTCCGAGATGTCCGGCACGAGAAACAGGTCCGGATCGTCGGGACTCATTTCCTCGACACCCAGATCGGTCAAGTGTGCCGACCGCCCCTTCTCGTCGATCACGAAGTACAACTCCTCCTCGACCTTCGCCAACCGTTGATCCTTTGCGGACAACTTGCGATCCGCGAGGACGTCTAACTCCACCTTTTGAATGAGTTGTTGAAACACCGGTTCTTGTAAAAGTTTCATCAAACGCTTGTTTTTCGGCATGCCCTTTTGCGCTTGATACACTTTTACACTGCCATCGTAATCCGGTTCTTCGCCCTGCAATAACGGTTCAGCTTGCGCAACGAGTTGATTGACAACGTCCGTTTGTTTGCGGATCAGCTTTCTTACTTGGGCGTTGAAATCGGCATACTTTGTGTCTGCCTCGTTCCCAACGGGCCCGGAAATAATTAATGGCGTGCGAGCTTCGTCGACCAAGATGCTATCGACTTCGTCGATGATCGCAAAAACATGTTGTCGCTGGACGCGATGTTCCAACGAAAAGACCATGTTATCACGGAGGTAATCAAAACCGTATTCGTTGTTCGTCCCGTACGTAATGTCTGCGAGGTAGGCTTCACGCCGGATGGGGCTGTGAGGTTCGGTGTCGTCCAAACACCCCACGGTCAATCCGAGGAATTTGAACAAATGCCCCATCCACTGCGAGTCACGACGCGCCAGGTAGTTATTGACGGTGACGAGATGCACACCGCGAGTGGTCAGCGCGTTTAGGTACATGGGCAACGTGGCAACAAGTGTCTTTCCTTCGCCCGTTGCCATTTCGGCAATCTTCCCTTGATGGAGAACGATGCCACCAATGAGTTGGACATCGTAGGGAACCATCTCCCACTTGAGGTCGTGACCCGTCACCACCACCGTCGTGCCCAGAAGTCTCCGACACGCTTCGCGCACCGTCGCGAAAGCCTCCGGCAACACGTCGTCCAGCGCCTCCTGGATCTGTATCTTGAGTTTTTCTTCGAGATCGTGTACCTGCTGCGACAAGCGATCCCGTTCGACCGGGTCGGCGCACGCATGCTTAGCCGCACGACGTTCGTTGACTTCATCGTCAAGAGCGCCGTAGTGCTCTTTGAGGATTCCCCGAAGCTTGGCGGTCTGCGCCTGAACCTGCTCGTCCGAAAATGACGCTAAGTTCTTCTCATGTTCGTGGATGGCATCGACGATAGGTTGAAGGCGTTTCAGCTCTCTGTCGAATCTTGTGCCGACGACCTTCGTGACGAGTTGTTTGAGCATTCTTCCTCACACACATACAACCGGTGACTTTCGATGTAATGCATCACATCGTCCGGCACCTGGTAACGTATCGACTGACCCGTGCGCAGCGCTTCACGGATGCCCGTGGCCGAGATTCTCAGCGACGGCACTGTAACACGCAGGTCAATAAGATCATGATCAGGTGCGGGGGCCTCGCCCCGCGACATCGCAACTACCGTCGCCAACTCCGGCAACCGCCGGGCTTGGTGCCAGGTGGTCAAAAGCTGGGCGGCATCCGCGCCAATCATCAAGAATAACTGATCTTGCGGGAATTGGTCCCTCAGGGCGGCAAGTGTATCAACAGTGTACGAAACACCGTGGCGATCAATCTCTGTGGAATCTGCCCAAAACCTGGGGTTCCCCGCCACCGCCAGTTCGAGCATCGCCAGGCGATGCCTGGGGCTCACGGCATCAGCACCGCTCTTGACCGGGTGTTGCCCCACTGGGACAAACCGAACCTGATCCAGGGACAGCGATTCCGCCGCCGACTCGGCAATCAAAAGGTGGCCAATATGAACGGGGTCGAAAGAACCGCCAAAAACGCCGATGCGCACTGTGTCAGGGGATGCTTGCAGCCGGACACCGACTGTCAACGCCCTCCACTCCAGCGAAGAAATCTCTTAGATGCTGACACATGTCGGCTCGTTCTGTATCGTACTCCAGCCGCTTGTAGACATCCACCAAACGGAGCAGAGCGCGAGCAGCGTACTGTGTCTGGCCGTACGTAGCCACCACATTCTTGAAATACAAGATGGCCGAATCGTAGGCTTTCCAGCGCATATAGAGTTCTCCGGTCGTGAACTCTTTTTCCGCAAACCGATCATTGAGTTCTAACGTGCGAGCACCAGCTCGTCGGGCGGCGGCGGTCCCCGGGAACCGAGCGATCACCTCTCGGTACGTGGACATTGCCGTTTCGCCGTATGTCGGGTCCAGTTGCGGACCTTTCCAGAGCTTCGCATAGGAATCCGCGGCACGCAGCAAAGCATTGGGCGCAAAACCGCTGGTCGGCGCCTCATCGGCAATCCGCTGAAACTGTCGGGCCGCCTCGAGGAACTCGGAGCCTTTCAAGTGGCATTCAGCCAAGAAAAACCGGGCACGCAGGGCGATGCTGTCCCGGGCGGGGACGCTAAAACTGACCTGTCTCAGACCTTCTGATGCCGTACGGCAATTGCCGTTACGGTACATGGCCTCAGACACCTCCAGTAACTCGAGAGGATCGGTGTAACTCTCGGGCTTGAAGCCACCACCACAGGCCGCCAACAATAGCGGAGAGAACACAACCAATCGAACGGGAATACACATGCGTCCTTAAAACCCCAAACCTTTCAACACGGTCCGTTACCGAAACGAATTTCTGGCGTCAAAGATGTTATTGATCTTGCGATCGATCGCCACGTAAAGTGAATCTGACTGACGAAGACCCAATTGGGCGACTCGATATCCGTCGATTGCACCACCGAAATCTCCCATGGCGGCCCTCGCGTCAGCAACCCCTATCCGAGCAGATCGGCGCACAAAGTCTCGCGAGCCCAGCGTAGCGGCCTTCTCAAACCACCGAACCGCCACTTCCGGCGACCGTCGGTCCAACGCCTGCCGACCGAGTCGCAACGCACAATTTGTTGCCCAGCCACGGGAACCCGAAACAAGGGAAGCAAGGCGACCACGACGCACCAAGCTTTCTAAGACTGGCACCGCTTCACCGCATCGGCCCAAGCGCCGGAGTACTGTACTGTACACAAACATGAGTGAGTCCTGCTGATCGACGTCTGGCGCTGCGGCGGCGGCGTACAATAGAACATCCAGGGCCTGAACCGATTCCGGTTCGTCGCCCAAATCGGTGGCCAATTCCCGAGCGAAACGGCCTATGGCTCTACCTTCAGCGACATTTTGCAACCCGACCAAGGCCGCTTGTAACGCCTCTGCGTTGTCGGCTCTGAGAGCGGCCTGCGCCACACGTTCGAGACCGTCGGCGGCCTCCGTCGCGCGGTGTTCGGCCAACGGTGCCAAGGTCGCGAACTGTTCGGCCGCTTCTTGCAGATCCCCTGAGTTTAATGCGGCCATTGCCCGCTTCGCCACCAGGTTCGGTTGAACGTCTTCGCTGGACGCGAACCGGTACTCAATCAATGCATCCGCAAACCGACCACGGGCATACGCCTCGTCACCGAGAGACTCGTGCCTCGCCGCGGCCGACTGGCATGCAACGAGAACGATGACGACGGCCGTGACAGATCGTGATGACAGGTATCGACGCCGTTTACTTGTTGGGTGGCTTCGGGTCATTCGCTCGCTTCAACATGGCGAGGTACGCCTTCACGCGAACCTCATTCGGGTACTGTTCTTTCATCGCCTCCCAGATCGTAGCAGCTGAGACGACGTCTCCGGAAACGTAACATGCCAGGCCAAGCGTTGCCCGGGCCTCAAAGAATTGGGGGCGTGCTGCTACCACGGCCTCCAGTTCTTCACGAGCCTCCAGACTGCGACCACACTCGAGTAAGAATCTGGCCAACCGGTACCGAAGATCGTGAAAAGTGGGTCCGAGTCGCAACGCCGCGCGATATTGATCGATGGCCTGCACGAGTGCCCCGACCTCGGCATAGGCGTCGCCCAGTTGCGCGTGGTGGTTGGCCAGTTTGGACGCATGGTGGCGCGCAATCCCCTCGAGCGGTTCACCCCCCGAAGCCTGCGCGGCTTCGAACGATTCTGCGGCCTCGTCGGATCGACCCATTTCATTCAAGACGAGTCCACGATGCACGTGGGCCTCTACATATCGGGGATTTAGTTCGAGCGCTCGATCCAAAGCTTCCAGGGCCGCATCCCGCTGATCGACCATGTGCCTGGCCATGCCGAGAAGATGAAACGCATCTGCGTACGCCTGACCACGGCCGATCAGGTCCTCAACCAAGTGGAGGCACCCGTAGTAATCCTGGAGAGCAAACCGCTCCTTGGCGATGGCAAGTACGTGTTCAGGCCGGATGTCCATAGCTTCCTTTATACCCTTGAAAATTGGCCGACACCACACCTACCGGCGGGCTGGTATCAGTCCGGCCGCGACTTGAAATATTCGATGGTTTTCCCCAAGCCGTCCCGTAGCTGGACGCTTGGCTCCCAGCCAAGTTGTTCGCGTGCGGTGGTCAAATCGGGGCGTCGTTGCCGGGGGTCATCTTCCGGGAGTGGCTGTGTATCGAAAACTGCATTCGTTGACGTCAACTCGGCCACATGTTGGGCAAGTTCACGTACGCTAAACTCTCGGTCGTTTCCGATGTTCACCGGTGCGTGCGTCCCCGAGTTGAAAAGCCGCAGGACTCCTTCGATTAAGTCACTCACGTAGCAGAAGGAACGTGTCTGCAACCCATCCCCGTAAATTGTGAGCGGTTCGCCTGCCAACGCCTGCACAATAAAATTCGAAACGACCCGACCATCGTGAGGTCGCATGCGCGGGCCGTATGTGTTGAATATTCGGACGATGCGTGTATCGACGCCATGGTACGTGTGATACGCCATCGTGATAGCCTCGGCGAAGCGTTTTGCCTCGTCGTACACCCCGCGCGGCCCAACCGGGTTGACGTGGCCCCAATACGTCTCCGGTTGTGGATGCACTTGCGGGTCGCCATACACCTCCGACGTACTCGCCAAAAAGAACCTCGCCTTTTTTACCTTGGCGAGACCCAACGCATTGTGGGTCCCCAGCGATCCGACCTTCAGCGTTTGAATGGGGAGTTGTAAGTAGTCGATGGGGCTGGCCGGTGACGCAAAGTGAAAAATGGCATCCAACTCGCCTTGAACATCAATGAAACATGAAACGTCATGGTGTTGAAACGAGAAACCCGGGTCATCTTTGAGATGGGCGAGGTTGTGGAGGGAGCCGGTGACTTGGTTATCCATCCCCAAGACCGTATAACCGTCGCTACGCAACCGATCGCAGAGGTGCGAGCCGAGGAACCCGGCGGCGCCTGTGACAAGCGCCCGCACTAGGTACTCCTCGCTCGGTGAGGCCGCCGAATCACGTTTGGCTGGTCTTTCGACGAAGAGCATTTCGCGTATCGACGACGCGACCCGCATGCTTGCGTATGAGGTCGTAGTCCATGTCTGTGTGATCGGTGGCGATCACGACACACGCAGCGGCCGAAAGCTGGTCCGCCGTAAGATCTACCGACCGCAATATGTCACCGTCATCGGTTATCTGATCAATGTACGGATCGTGATATTGGACATCCGCGCCCTGGCGGCGCAACAAGCCAATGATGTCGAGGGCTGGACTTTCACGCTGGTCGTCGATGTCCTTTTTATACGCCACGCCCAAAACTAAAACACGGGAATTGCGCACCGCAAGCGCATCTTCGTTCAGCTGTTCTGCAACTTTTTTCACCCAAAACGCCGGCATCTCGGCGTTGACTTCGCTGGCGACGTCGATGAACCGCGTCTTGTAGTTGAGTCCACGCATTTTCCACGCAAGATAATGCGGATCAATCGGTATACAGTGGCCACCCAAACCGGGCCCGGGCGTGAACTTCATGAATCCAAACGGCTTCGTTGCGGCGGCGTCGATCACACTCCACACATCCACACCCAATTTATCACACACGATGGCCATTTCGTTCGCCAGACCAATATTCACACTCCGGAATGTGTTCTCGAGCAACTTGACTAACTCCGCCGCTTCGGTCGAATCCACCGGTACGAGCGTGTCAAAGACCGGACCGTACACGGCGGCGACCACACGCCGACATGCTTCCGTAATCCCGCCAATGACTTTGGGTGTGTTGCGTGTTTGCCAAATGGGGTTGCCCGGATCCACTCGCTCAGGGCTGAACGCAAGGAAAACATCCTTCCCAACCTTCAGACCCGTACGTTCCATTCGCGGAAGCAGATGTTCGCGTGTGGTTCCCGGATAGGTGGTACTCTCCAACACAATGGCCTGGCCGGCGCGGATTGTTCTTGTCAGCGAATCGCCCACGGCAAGCACGAATGCAATATCGGGATCACGTGTTTTTGAAAGTGGCGTCGGAACGCAAATGGACAGAACATCGGCCTCAGACATTCGTGACATGTCTGTGGTCGCTTCGATGAGACCACGATCGACGAATTCTTTCAGCGCGTTGGAGGAGACGTCACCAACGTGCGAATCACCCGCGTTCACACGGTTGCACACCGCCGAATTGACGTCGAAACCCACCACTTTGAACCCCGCCCGCGCGATTTCCATGCACAGGGGAAGTCCAACATATCCAAGACCGATAACACCAAACAACGCCGAGCGGTCATTGGCCTTTTCTATCAGTGCTTGTTCGCTCGTCACGTTTGCTCTGCTCCAATAGGATGCAATGTGATGACGGCACCTTGTTCAGCGAGGGACTGTGACGCCGCAGTGAGGACTCGAACGACCTGCCAGCCATCCTCCGCATCAGCCTTGGGCGTGTCATCTCCCTTTATCACCGCCAGAAAGTGTTCAATTTCCGCTCGCAGCGGTTCCGAGTTTGCGATTCGAGGAATCCAGATATCCCCTTCCCGAATGGCCAAGCTCTCTCCATAGGACTGATACTGGGGCGGTTGGTCCACTCCCTTGTCGTACACTTTCAACTTTTCCCGCACCTGCATGTCGTCGAAGACGACCATTTTTTTTGACCCAACAACCGTGAGCCGACGCTCCTTGTGAGGGTCCAGCCACGACATTTGGGCGTTCACGATGACGCCAGTTTCGAACTCCATGGTCAAGAAAATGACGTCCTCGATGCCCGGCTGAAGATAACTCCGGCCATGGGCCGTAACACGCACAGGTGGTCCCCCCAGCAAATACATGGCCACGGAGACATCGTGAGGCCCGAAACTCCACAGAGCGTTCTCGTCCGGCCGGATTTGCCCCAAGTTTACACGCTGGCTGTACATGTAGTAGGTCGTTCCAAGTTCGCCCCGGTCAATAAGCTCCTTGAGGTACATGATCGCCGGATGGAACAGGAGCAAATGGCCGGTGAGTACCGGGACCGAGGCCTTCCGGGAAGCGTTTACTATGGTTTCCGCATCTTCGACGGAGAGCGCCATCGGTTTCTCGACTAGTACAGGCAGGCCGCGTGCAATCGCCGCACATGCCAATCCTGCGTGCGAACCCGCCGACGTCGCCACCACAACACCGGCTACGTTTTCCATGGCTTCTTCATAACTGGCGGTGGCGCGGGCGCCAGGGTATTGCCGCCGAAAACCGTCCAACCTATCCGGGTCGGTATCGCATATGACGGCCAACTCCGCCCCTGGCAAAGCAGCTATGGTGCGAATGTGGTTGCGGCCCCAGTTTCCCGCACCGATCACTGCAAGCGGTACAGCACTCACGAATAAAACTTCCTCACGCGATCAATCACCCGGTCTCGCTGTTCATCGGTCAGCTCCGGAAAAACCGGGAGAGACAACACCTCCAGCGTGGCTTTTTCGGTCACCGGCAACATCCCTTTTTTGTACCCTAAGTGAGCAAAACATGGCTGAAGATGCAGGGGAACCGGATAATATACGGCACACCCGACACCGCCCTCCTTTAAATAGGCAGTCAGGAGATCTCTTTGCTCCGCCCGCACGGTGTACTGGTGATAAATATGCTCGTTTCTGCTCTCCACACTCAGGGGAGCAACTTCGTCCAAATCACTAAATGCCTCGGTGTACGCTGACGCATGCTCTCGGCGGCGAGCCGTCCACTCGCGCAGATATTGGAGTTTTGCCAGGAGAACGGCAGCCTGCAGCGTGTCGAGTCGACTGTTTGTGCCAACCTCGTCGTGATGATACCGCTTGGCACCGCCATGCACTCGCAAAAGTTTGATCCGCTCGGCAAGCTGCTTATCACGGGTCGTTACCATTCCCCCGTCGCCCCAGGCGCCGAGGTTCTTGCTGGGGAAGAACGAAAACGTACCCAGTACACCAATCGATCCGGCACCACGCCACTCACCACCAATCTGCTGACGAGCCCCAATGGCCTGTGCCGCGTCTTCCACAACGGCAAGGTTCCTCCGATTGGCCAATTCAATGAGGGGCTCCATGAGCGCCATCTGCCCATAGAGATGAACCGGCATCACAACACGCGCACGGGAGGTGACCGCGGACTCCGCCGCCTCAGGATCCAGATTCAACGTGGCCGGGTCAACATCGACAAAACGCGGTGTCCCACCGGCGTTGACCACCGCACCGGCCGACGCGAAGAACGTCATTGCGGTCGTTATGACTTCGTCGCCGGGTTTAAGGTTAAGCGCCTTGAGCGAGAGGAGAAGCGCGTCGGTGCCACTGGCACATCCAATTGCGTGTTCAACATCGACGTATCGAGCAATAGCGTCTTCTAGCTCAGCCACCTCCGGCCCCATGATGAACCGCTGACCCTCGATCACGTTGGCGAGACGAGCTTGGACGTCTTCGCGGTATGTTGCGTATTGCAGTTTAAGATCGAGAAAGGGAACGGTCATGAAGTAGCCAAACTCAAGGGGGACAAAAGGTTAGCCAGCTTCAGAAGTCCGGTCAAGCGGTGTGATCGTATCCGCGTCGATCCGGTATTCCGCTCCGCACCTGCCACAAACCGACTGACCAATGACGGACGGAAGAACCTCTCCACACCGGCATGCCCACCCTTTGCGCCGCGCAGGAACACCCAGCATGAGCGCATACGCCGGCACATCTTCGGTGACGACCGCACCGGCTCCGATAAACGAATATGACCCGAGAGTCACACCACACACTACGGTGGCATTGGCGCCGATGCTCGCGCCACGCATGACCAACGTGTTCGCATACTCGGCCTTGCGCCTTACATGGCTGCGCGGATTCAGAACATTGGTAAACACACACGAGGGGCCACAGAATACGTCGTCCTCGAGAGTCACACCTTCATATAACGAGACGTTGTTCTGCACCTTCACATTATTCCCGATTCTCACGTTAGGCATGACAACAACGTTCTGCCCGAGACTGCAGTCCTTGCCGATGTGGGCACCCGGCATCACGTGACTAAAATGCCAGATTTTTGTTCCTCGACCCACCACAGCACCATCATCTACATATGAGCTACCATGTACGTAATAATCGCTCACTCGGCCTCCGGACGTTCACGGTGTCCCACAGCACTGACGAATTTCACCTCACGAACGAGACGGACGCCAAACTGATCATCCACGACATGCTGGACGTGCACGATGACACGTTTCACATCCTCCGACGTGGCTGCGCCGATGTTAACTACGTAGTTTGCGTGTACTGACGAAACCTCCGCACCACCGATCCTGTATCCCTTTAACTTTGCCGCTTCGATCAAACGACCCGCCGTCCACGACCCGCCCTCAGGAAGGTGGGAGGTAGTGTGGGCCGTTGGATTTCTGAAGACCGAACCACAACACGGTTGGTCGAATGGAGTCCCTGCACGCCGTCGTGTAAGACACTCTGCGAGTTCCCCTCGCATCTGCATGGGGTCGGCGGGTGTTAGTTCGATCTCGGTTTCGACCACCAAACCCGCAAGGCCACTGGATCGATATTGCCACGGAATGGTGCGGGCCTCGTGTCGCTCCACTGCCCCACCAACCGTCACCAGTGAAAGAAATCGCACCACGTTGGCAAAGTCTTGGCCGTGGGCACCGGCATTCATAAACACGCCGCCACCAACCGCACCGGGTACGCCAATCAACCGATGTACGCCGCCCAAACCACGTTTTGCGGTCTCCCGAGCCAACCTCGGAATTGGCAAACCAGCGCCAACAGTCCACCGGGTCTCATCGGGCCCATCCCGCAAGATCGCCGACATTTTTGTCGCGATCCGAACGACGAGACCACGGTACCCCTGATCGTCAAATAAGACGTTGGATCCCAATCCGATGGCCAACACCGGGATGTTCAGTTCATTCGCCCGCGTGGTAACAGCAACCACGTCGTCAACGGAGTCCGGTCTTGCCACGGCCGCGGCAACTCCACCGATTCGATACGTGCCATACCCGGCAAGCGATTCATCGAACCTGATGTCACAAGACAGGCCATCGAACGCGCGGCGCGTCTTGGGGTCCACGACTATGGCCCCCGAGACGGGCTCACGAGCCCGTGGCCAGGTCTTCGTATTCGTGCAGCTCCGCGCGCCCGACCGCCTGCGAGGCGTGCCACTCTTGAAGACTTTTCACCGCTCCCGGCCGGCTGCGGCCCGCGAGGATTGCGTCACAGGCGGCATTGGCCGCCGAGATCGTAGTCGTGTATGGGATACGATGCCGCAATGCGGTCCGTCGCAGTTCGTAGTCGTCTTGCTGTGTAAGTTTCCCGAGTGGCGTATTGATCAATAGCTGCACCGCCCCGGATAACATGAGGTCGCGACAGTTCGGCCGACCTTCGTGCAATTTTTTGACATACTCGACGGGAATCCCGAGTTTTTGCAGGTACCGTGCGGTACCAAGCGTTGCAACCACACGGAACCCTAACTCGTGGAACCGACGGATCACCGGTGCAATTGTCGGCTTATCCGCGTCGTTCACAGTAACAAGCACGGTTCCTTCTAACGGTAGGGCTGCATCTGCGGCGGCCTGCGCTCGACCAAACGCCATCCCAAAGCTATCCGCAATCCCCATCACCTCGCCCGTCGATCGCATCTCGGGGCCCAAAACGGAATCGACCACGGAAAACTTGTTAAACGGGAATACAGCTTCCTTGACCGACACGTAGGGTAACGAATCGGCGGATTGGTCCGGGACACCCTCCAATGTGTTACCCACTATCAGACCGGCCGCCATTTTCACAAGCGGCACACCCGTGGCTTTGCTCACAAACGGGACCGTGCGTGACGCCCGCGGATTGACTTCAATGACGTAAACCGTACCGTCTTTGACGGCGAATTGCACGTTGATCAGCCCAACCACACCCAATGTTGTGGCAAACGCCTTAGTCTGTTCGCACATCACTTGGACGGTCGCGTCGTCGATGAGGTAAGGAGGCAACACACACGCAGAGTCACCCGAATGCACACCGGCGTCTTCGATATGCTGCATCACGCCACCAATGACACAACGTTCTCCGTCACACAACGCATCAACATCCGCCTCGAACGCGTCCTCCAGGAACCGATCAATCAACACCGGCCGGCCCGGTGATGCCCGGACTGCCTCCGCGAAGTACCCGCGAAGTGAAGACTCATCATAAACGATTTCCATCGCTCGACCGCCCAGGACGTAGGACGGCCGCACCAGAACGGGGTAACCAACTTTCTCCGCGACAGCGACGGCTTCATCGACATGTTCCGCTGTGCCGTTGGGTGGTTGTGTCACGCCGAGCGACTGGGAGAGCGCTTCAAACCGGCGACGATCCTCGGCGATGTCGATTGCCTCAGGACTGGTACCCAGGATTCGGAAGCCATTGGCCTCCAATCCACGTGCGAGCTTCAGGGGTGTTTGGCCGCCGAACTGTACGATGACGCCACGGGGCCGCTCAAAACGGAGGATCTCCAATACGTCTTCGAGTGTAACCGGCTCGAAGTACAACTTGTCGGAGATATCGAAATCCGTCGAAACCGTTTCCGGGTTACAGTTGATCATGATGGTCCGGGTACCGGCTTCTCGGACGGCTAGCGCAGCCCTGACGCAGCAATAGTCAAACTCTACCCCCTGTCCGATTCGGTTGGGCCCGCTGCCCAGAATAACGACACTTGCTTCACCAAACGGCACAGACTCGTTTTCGTCGTCGTATGTTGAATAAAGGTATGGCGTCTCCGCAGGAAATTCCCCGGCGCACGTATCGACCACCTTGAAGCTCGGTGTGACACCCAAGACCCATCGCTCTTTCCGCAAATCCTCTTCAGACATACCCACCAACGCACCCAATTGCGCGTCGGAAAACCCCATGCGTTTCATGCTACGGACGCTGGCAGTCGTCACCTGCCCCGCATCACGAAACGCTCCTTCCGCCAAAAACAGTTCTTCAAGTTGCGCAAGGAACCACGGATCGATGTTCGTGAGCTGGTGGAGTGCGTCAACGTCGAAGCCCAAACGCATCGCACATTTGATCTGGAAAATCCGTTCCGGCGTTGGCGTTCCCAGAGCTGAGCGAAGATCGTCGTCGGCAAGCGCTTCAGCTTCCGCTTCCGTCCAACCGGGGCGGTCAATCTCGAGCGCCCGGATGCCCTTCTGGAACGCTTCCTTGAAGGTTCGACCTATTGCCATGGACTCACCCACGGACTTCATCTGCGTGGTCAGTTCACGGGACGCATGCGGGAACTTCTCGAATGCGAAGCGTGGGAACTTGACGACCACGTAGTCCAACACCGGTTCAAAGGACGCCGGTGTCTTTTTGGTGATGTCGTTGGGCAACTCATCCAACGAATACCCGACCGCCAGTTTTGCTCCAATACGCGCAATGGGAAACCCGGTAGCTTTGGACGCCAGCGCGGACGACCGTGAAACCCGAGGATTCATCTCGATGACCAGCAGTTCGCCGGTAGTGGGGCTCACGGCAAATTGAATGTTACAACCACCGGCGGCCACACCGATCTCCCGGATGATCGCGACGGCCGCATTCCGCATTTCTTGATATTCTCGATCCGATAGGGTCATGGCGGGCGCGACGGTGATCGAGTCCCCCGTGTGCACACCCATGGGATCGAGATTCTCGATCGAGCAGACAATCACCACATTGTCGTGACTGTCACGCATGACTTCCAGCTCAAACTCTTTCCAACCAATGACCGACCGTTCGACAAGTGCAGATGTCGTGGGTGACAGATCCAACGCCGTGTCGATCACCCGCCCAAACTCTTCGGCATTGTAGGCAACCCCACCACCGGTACCACCGAGGGTAAAGGAAGGCCTGATGATGGCCGGGTACCCGGTGGTCTCCACAACGGCAAACCCTTCGTCGCGGGTGTTGACCACCTTCCCCGCTGGTACTGCCAAGCCGATGCGTTTCATGGCTTGGGCAAACTCCTGGCGATCTTCCGCCATCAGAATCGCGCGCTCATTGGCACCGATCAACTCAACGTTGTATTTGCGCAGGGTGCCGTCTTTGGACAGATCCATCGCAACGTTCAACGCCGTTTGCCCACCCATCGTTGGCAAGATGGCGTCCGGTCTTTCTTTCTCGACGACCTTTGCAACCCATTCGGCCGTGACCGGTTCAACGTAGGTTGCGTCCGCCAATTCCGGATCCGTCATGATGGTGGCGGGATTCGAATTGACAAGGACGACTCTATAGCCCTCTTCCTTCAAGGCACGTACGGCCTGCGTGCCCGAGTAATCGAACTCAGCGGCCTGACCGATAACGATGGGGCCGGACCCAATCAATAGGATGCTTTTGAGGTCACTGCGAGCTGGCATTCACGACC
>JAZDDD010000640.1:0-9480 GCA_036679545.1 Gemmatimonadota bacterium
AAAGTCTTTTGGGTCGGTGCGGTGGCTAACGGGGAAGTCCGCAATAGCTGAGGCGTCCGGAATGAGCCAAGGTTCAGCCGCGTTGGCCAGATAACCGTCGCTGAGTAGCATGACAATCAACGCGTAGCCGAGCGCATTCCAAATATTGGAGTTGGCCGTGTCGCTGAAGATGACCAGGGGCAACAACCCGAGAACCGTCGTGGCGCTCGTCATGAGAATCGGTCGCACACGTTCGAGTGTACCACGCACCGTTGCCTCCATGAGATCCAATCCGCCGCGACGCCGTAACTGGTTTACGTGATCAACCAAGAGGATGGCGTTGTTCACCACAATCCCACCCATCATGATCACACCAATGTACGCCTCCCTGGTGAATGTTGCGCCGGTATAGAAAAATATTAAGAAGACACCAATCAGCGCCATCGGTACGGTGAGTAGAACACTTATGGGTTGCTTGACCGATTCAAAAAGCGCCGCCGTCACCATGAACACCAACAGCAGCGAGACACCCAACACGATGTAAATTTGGGATTGCTCATCGCTGGACCATGCCCACTCCTGCTCGCCTTCGATCCGATAACCGTCCGGTACGTCGGTTACGCCAATGACCGCGTCCCGGATGCGATCACCAAGTTTGGTCGGACCACGGAATTCATAGCGGACCGTTCGTTGGTATTGTTGATCCTCGCGCAAGATCACATTCAGAACATCGCGTTCTTCGATGGTTGCGAGATCCCCCAAACGCACTCCGCCCCCGCCAGTCGATGACCGCATAAGAGTCTCGGCTAGGTCCAAAACGTCGATTTCTCGATAACCCTCGACTTTGACTTCGACGTCAACCTCTTCGCCTCCCACACGCATGGTTCGCGCTTGCCCGCCACGACCACCGACAGAGGCCTGTACCTGGAAAACAACGTCACGCACGGAAAGGTCGTGCATTGCAAGACGCTCACGGTTGAGTGTGATCGCCACCTCGCTTGCCTTCTCACCAAAAAACCATCGTCCGCCGGCATTGACATCGACATCGCGCACGCGTGAGAACCGTTCGAGGCGTTGTTTGAGATCCAGGGCAATGTCGCGCACCCGCTCGTAATTGTACCCGAGGATTTTGATACGATAGTTGGGAGGGCTGCCACCACCACCGTAAAATGACGGGCCAAACCCATATACGCGGACCTCAGCGCCGCCAAAAAGATGGCTGTACGCTACCATCTGTTCTTTGATGGCCACCGGAATATCTGTTTCTTCTATTTCTTCCGGGAAGGTTGCATTGATGATTGCATAGTCGGGTACAACTTGGGTGTCGTACTGTTTAATCTCAGGTGTACTGGCGAGTTTGTCCTCGAAATACCGTGCGAGAATATTAGTTTCGTCTAGCTCGGAACCGCGTGGCAACCGGATGATGATGCGAATAGACGTATCTTGACCAAAGAATGACGACCACAGAACTCCCCGATTGACATAGTTGTCAAACAGGTTCCACGAACCCCAAAACGCCGCCGCCGCGAGCGTAATTGTGACCCAGGGAAACCGCGTAGTCATGCGTACCAACCCGGAATAGACTCGCACGTAAATCGGATCTTCTTGCGACACACCGGGGGTCTGCGAGAACGCGTTCGCAGCCAACAATCTCGAACCCAGCGCAGGTATAAATGTGAAGGCCACGAACAAGCTTGCCACCAAGCTCATGCCGACAACAATCGCCAGAGGGATATAGAAAATTCGCAATTCGCCCTGGAGGTATACGAACGGGATAAAGACAATCACCGTGGTGAATGTTGCGGCCAATATCGGTAGCACGACTTCGCGTGCGCCGCGCTCAGCGGCCACCACGCCGGAATCTCCGGCTTTACGACGCCGATAGATATTTTCCAGTACAACGATTGCGTTGTCCACGATCAGTCCGAATCCCATTGCCAGACCCATCAACGTCAGGACATTGAGGGTCAAACCGCTGAAGTAGATGAGATTGAGCGCAATGAGGATGGAAAACGCGATCGTGGCGAAGATAATGCCGGCCGACCGGAAGGATTGCAGGAACAACAACAGACAATGGCACGTTCCTTTAAATCCGTAAGTTGTGTCTTGATGGCCTCGCTCTCATCCTGATCGAGGATCAGACGTACTCCCGCTGGATGGAGCGATTCGATCTCCGCCAAGCGCGCCTTGACGAGATCGGCCACGGCCACGGTGTTGGTGAGGTGGTCTTTCTCCACCTGGAAAGCCACGGCGGGCAAGCCGTTGATACGGTAGTGGCGGACCGGATCTTCATAGGTATCTCGGACAACGGCAATATCCGAAACGCGCACGATACGGCCCTGATCACTGAGCACAACGAGATTGCGAATCTCCTCGGCCGAGCCAACCTTCTGGCGAATGGCAAGCGTGCGCAACCTGCCCCCGTCACGGACCGCACCGGCTTCACTGACGTACTCCAATCCCAACACCTGTTGTGAAACCTGTTGTGTGGTCAGGTTGAGTGCCGCCAGTTGATCCTCGCGAAACTCCAATTCAATCAACCGGTCGCGGCCACCGAAAATATTAACCTGCGCCACACCGTCAATCTGGAGTATCTCGGGTTGTATGACGTCATCGGCGTGTTGTCGCAACGCCTCCAACGTCAATGGACCCGTGACGGTATAGCTCAAGAAGGGTGTGTTTTGCTCCTGAAAATCGTCCGGCACGTAGGGAAGCACGGTTGGCCCTTCCAAACCCACCGGCAAATCCGCCTCCAGCGCCGCGAGCCGTTCTGATAGTTCCAGACGCACGAAGTTCATATCGACGTCGCGCGAAAACTCAACTTCGATTTCGGTCCGCCCCATGCCTCGTTGTTCCCGGGAGCGGGACGTCATTTTTTCCACACCGCGAATTTGTTGGATTGTAGCTTCGATCGGTGCGGTGACAAACGCTTCCAAGACTTCGGGCGAGGCCCCTCTCCAATTAGCCTCGATCTGCAACTGCGGGAGTTCGGTGTCTGGCAACAGCTCGACCGGAATGTTTCTCCACGCAGCCATGCCTAAGAGTGCAACGGCTGCGTACGTCATGGAAACCGCGACGGGGCGTCGTATCGAGAGTCGAATCATGTGTCACCTCCAACCGAGCGAGGGGTCGGCCCCGCATCGGGAACTCCGGTTACCGTCAACGGTGCAACATTGAGTCCAGCCAACGAGCGTAGTCTTACGCGTCCGCTTTCGATGAGATCATACGCAACCGGTACGACGATCAAAGTCAGCAACGTTGCGCTGATCAGTCCACCGATCACGGCAATCGCGAGCGGCGCCCGCAGGTCAGAGCCTCGACCGATTCCCAATGCCATGGGTGTCAAACCTAACACGGTCGTGACCGTCGTCATGATGATGGGACGCAGGCGGACTCTGCCAGCCTCCAAAATGGCCTCACGGAGTGGCATGGTCACCCTCATTTGATTGATAAAATCGACTTTCACGATTGCATCGTTTACCACAATGCCGACGAGAATCACCATTCCGATGAGGCTCATGGTGTTGAGACCGGCACCGACAGCGAACAATGCAACCGCGGCACCCACGGTGGCCAATGGCACGCTGAGCAGAATGGTGAAGGGATGCACGAATGATTCAAACTGGGCTGCAAGTATCATGTAGACCAATACCAACGCCAACATGAAAGCAAACGCCAGGTCACGAAAACTGCGTGCGCGCTCCTCGTTCTCACCGCCGATATCGACTCGCAATCCGCGTGGTGCCGGATTTTGAGCCAACACAAGACGCACGTCCGCGAGCGCATCGTCCAATCCGCCCTCGGCGACATCGGCATAAACGGCCACGGAGCGTGACTGTTCGACACGCTGCACCTCGGCAGGACTAACGGTCTCCCGCGTCGTAACCAATTCGCGCAACGGGATGCCTGCGACGGTCAACGTTTGCAATGTGGCAAGAGACCGTCGTTCTGCGTCTGGCAACCGCACGATGATTGGGATCCTCTGATCGAAGTCGACAAACTCGGTGGCCTCCACGCCACGCATGAACTGCTCAACCGTCTGCGCAATCGTGCGTGGGTCGATGGCGTATGATGCTGCGCGTTCGCGATCCACTTCGACAAGAATTTCCGGCTGGCCTTCTTCGGTCGATAGACGCACGTTCTTGAGGGAGGGTACGTCGCCAAGACGCGTGGAGACATCTCGAGCGTAGCGGAACGCCTGGTCCAAATCGTCACCACGTACGCGGACCGCGAGATCAGATTCACCGCCACCGAGCAGTCTGCCCAGGGCGGTGGCCTGACCGGTTTCCATAGCCAACGCGCCGGTCGGAAATTCGCTCATGACACCGGCCAAGGAAGCGATGGTCGCGGCCGTCTCCGCGCCGTCAGCAAGTCGCACATCGAGGGTGGCGGTGTTGAGACCGGTTTCTTCTTCCTCCACACCCGCAATCGCTTCTTGTCTGCCTATGCGAGTGAAGACCGCTTCGATCTGTGGGTTACGGAGCATCTCTTGCTCTAGGCGTGTCACCGCATCCGACGTGGTCTCGATAGGCGTGCCACGATCGAGTCTGAGCCGCGCCTGAAATGATCCTTGATCGACCTCCGGGAGGACACCACGGTCGAGTGTCCACCCAAGTGCAATTCCCCCCGACATCATGACTGCCGCCACCAAAACAACTCGTCCTCGATGGGCAAGGGACTTTTCGAGCAAGCCGTCATACCATAGCGCAAACCGGTCGAATCGGCGGTCGAACGCGCGTAACACCGGTTGAATGGGTCGCAGTAGCGCCAGCAACAATCGGCCGAAAGAGCTGAAGAGAAAGACGACGAGGTCACGCATCCCCACGACAAGTTCGACCACCCACCGCCGCGCTCGTGCAAACGTGCGCCGTGCTTTTCCAGTTTTTGGTATTTGGATACGCTCTCGAGGTGGTTGGCCCAGCCGTGTCGTACCAAACCGTGCCGCCATGGTCGGCAGCAGTGTGAGCGCGACAATGAGACTGGCGATCAGTGCGAACGCCACGGCAAACGACAAGGCACCGAAGAGTTGTCCAGCAACACCCTCGACGTAGATGATTGGGCCAAACACGCTGATAGTTGTCAGCGTCGACGCGGTGATGGCACCTTGCACTTCATTGGCGCCGTTCCCTGCAGCTTCCGCGGGCGATTCACCAAGCTCACGATGTCGAAAAATATTTTCCAACACGACGATAGAGTTGTCCACCAACATCCCCACACCCAACGCAAGACCGCCCAGACTCATGATATTGAGTGAAACGCCAGCAAGGTCGAGCAGTGAAAAGGATGCAACCACGGAGATGGGAATTGCGAGTGCGATGGCTACCGGGTACCGAGCGTCGCGCAAGAAGAAAAACAACACCAAGAATGCCAACGCACCGCCAATCATCAGTGCCTGTACCACGGCCGAGATAGCGTCGCTGATAAATCCAGCCTGATTCACCGCCACATCGATCTGAATGTCAGGATATTCCGCTCGAAGTTGGACCAACACCTCGTCCACCTGATCGGCGACACGAACCGTATTGGCACCTGATTCCTTGAATACGAGCAGACCCACCGCTTCGCGTCCATTGTAACGCGCGATGGATTCACGGTCCTTGTAGGCGTCCGAGACTACCGCGACATCACGCAACCGGATAAGCCCGCTAACTGATGTCGTGTCCCCTTGAGCGCGTCCAAGGGGAACGTCCCCGATCTCGCTGACCTCTTGAAACTCCCCCAGTGTGCGAAGCGAGTATCGGTACCGACCGCGACGAATCGTGCCGCCGGGCGCGCTTTGGTTCGCTGCGTCAAGCACGTCCAGTACCTGCTGAACGGTAAAACCGTAACCACTGAGACGTTGCGGATCGACCTCGACGTGAATCTCACGTTCCAACCCACCGGCAACTGCTGCCTGCGCGACGCCGTCGATCTGTTCCAGCCGACGTTTGAAAACTTCAGCGGCCAAGTCTTTGAGTGCCCAAAGATCCTCTCGACCGGAGACACTCACGCCCATGATTGGTTCTGATGTGGGGTCTGTGCGAAGAACGGCCGGTCGTTCGGCTTGGCTTGGCAGAATGTCTCTGATGTTGTCGAGACGCTCACGCACGTTGAGAACCGCAAAATCCATGTCAGTTCCCCACGCGAATCTCAACGTGACAAGTGACAGACCCTCACGCGACACACTCTCGACGTTCTCAACGCCTGGCACGGCGGCGACTTGTTGCTCGATTCTTTCTGTGACAAACCGCTCCACCTCTTGCGGCGCAACGTCTGGATAACTCGTGTAAACAACAAGCCGTGGATAAGCAATATCTGGAAGGAGGTCAATTGGAAGTCGGAAGAACGAGATGACACCCAGTAACGTTATCGCGAGGAACAGCATCGTGACGGCAACCGGACGTTTTATAGATTGGCTGGAGAGGGACATCTCTTTGTTACCCTTGCGTCCGGATCTGCTCACCTACCTGCCGTTCGAGCATCACCAACCGCGTCGCAAGGTTATGCTCGGCCTGAACGAGGCCTCTCTCCTGCCCAGCAGCGTTGTCGATGATAGTTTGCAGGTTCGTGAATGCTATGGCACTCTGCCGAAACTGTTCACCGGCAAACAGGACACGTTGGCGGCTGAGCGCCGCACTTCGCTGTTGAATCTGCAACGCGTGGTACGCGCTCAGAAAGTCGATGTACGCAGAACGAACCTGTTGCTCCACCTCGAGACGTGAGATGCGCACACCCTCCTCCGCCTGCCGCAGCTGCACATTGGCGTTTGCAATCTGAAAGGAGCGATCAAAACCATTGAAAATCTGCCACCCAACCTGGATCCCAAAGTTGTAACCGCGATTCTGTGTGGGATTGAACTCGAAGACAGCGCCAAAATCTCGCGCGGAGAGTTGACGTGCCCAACTTGCGTTCAGACTGACCGTTGGCAACCACGTTCCTTTGGTTGCCGCAGCCGAGCTGCGTGCGGAAGCCTCCTGCGAGAAAGCTTGAGCAACACTTGGGTTGGCGTCAAACGCTCGTTGAACCAACTCGTCAACGTCAAGCACGGACGGATCGAAGACGGCGGGAAAACCACCCACGGGATCAAATTCCGTGACTTCGCCCAGAACACCTAACGTCTGCAACACACGCAGTCGCGCCTTGTGCGCCTCGGCCAGTTGTGTGTCCAGGTTCTGTTGGCGTGACGCAACATCGACCTGGGCACCGAGGATCTCAACTTGTGTGACCGAAGCAATCCGGAACAACCGCTGGTTTGCATCCAGTTGCTCCTCCGCTGACGCCAGGAGTTGTTGTTCGACCCCAACAAGCCTTTGCGCCAGGATGGCATCAAAAAACGCCTGCGACACATCGAGGGTCATTTGTAAACTTTGAACATCCACGGCGGCGTTCGACGCACTGACATCGTGACGAGCGGCCGACAGTCGATTGACGTTCTGGAATCCGTCGAACAGCGTGAGCCCAGTATTAAAACTCTGGCTGGCACCGCTACTCCTCACCGAGACCGGCGCGGGGAGAGTGACGGTCTGACCAAAGTCATCCGTGCCTGACAACGTTGTTTGCGAATTTCCGTTCCACTGCATGTTTGCCGACAGCGTGGGAAAGAAGGCCCCGTACGCCGACCGTACTCCGACGGTTGTGGCGTCAAACTGCGCTAAGGCGCTCAGATACTGCGGGTTGCGATCCAGCGCAATGGCAATTGCCTCCTCCAGCGTCATCGTCGGTACTTCCTGCGCGGCAATCGGCACACTCCCGACCACGAGGACAACACCGAGCATGCTAGCACTATTCATCAGGACCCCCATTACCTCGGACGCCCATTTTCGCCACGCAAATCAGTCGCGAGCCGAACGGTAGCATCGTGTATGAGCGTGTAGTGTCCATCGACCAATACGATCTGACCAGGCTCCAACAACGGCGTCTCGGACGTGCCTACCAACTCGATCAGCGAATCGTTCTCTAACCCGGTTGTCACGTAGTTCCACTTTGCCAGGCCAGTCGTACCATCTTCGCTGTCCAGTACAAACAACATCGTACGACGATCGCGTTCGAGAACCGCACTCTTGGGTACGATTATCCGATCAGCGAACCGCCGCGCTTCGACGGAAACACGCGCGTACATGCCCGGTAGAATTCGTCCACGGGGGTTGGGGATCAACACCGTGACACGCGCCGTACGTGATTCGCGCTCGACGACCGGATTTATCGTCGCGACACGTCCGTTGAACACTTCGCCAGGAAACGCAGCAAAGGTTACCTGAGCGTTTCGCCCCTCTTCCAGGTAACCAATTTCAGCCTCGAGAACCTGGACTTCGACTTTGATAGGATCGATATCGACAATGGTCATCAACTCGTCGCCGACATTCACACGATGCCCCTCGCTGACACGAATATTGGCAACCCTGCCAGAAAACGGCGAACCGATCCGGGTCCGTCCAAGATTGATCTCGGCCTGACGCAACGCCACCTCTCGCTGATCGACACCGCTCTTTGCACGAGCGATGCGCGCCCGTTCAGAGCGGATTGCGTCGTCTTCAATCTGATCGTCGAATAGAGTCAGCTCCTGAAAGTTCGCTTCGGCACTTGCGAGTTGGGCACGCGCATCGAGCACCTGAAGAGCCAAGTCAACCGTGTCCAATGACACGAGCCGACCACCCGAACCGACACGCTCGTTTTCTCGAACGCCGATTCCCTCGACTCTGCCGGCCACCTCTGCCAACACCCGACTTTCCCGCCAAGCCGCCGCTTCGGCAGCCGCCGCTACCGATATCACAAGGGTATCCAAGACGACCTCAGCGCCAGCGACCGGAACGGCGACATCGGTGCGGAATGTCTCGGTTGCAGACACCTCAGGCAGTATGCCGCCACCGTCTTGGCCCTCCCCATCCGGATTCGCCGACCCGCGAATCTTCAAAAAGATGCCAGCGCCCAGGATAAGAAGAATTGCAAAGGCCACGCTCGGGCCAAGGAAACGCCGTTCACTCATTGATTGATCCAGTTTCTGTTCTGATTCGAGAACGAGTGGTCCACCGATTGCCGACCTGGCCCATCCCCAGAGGATTCACTAATAAGGAAGACGCTGAAAGCTAGCAATGCGTGAGCGGTCAGCGGTCATTTTCAATTTGTCATCGGCCATACCCGAGTAGATGCCCGCCAGCGACCATTCGTTGCGTTGAACCTGTGTGCGACGGTTTCAGCCGTTTATTCATCAATCCTGGTACGTCCCACACTACACGTTCTAGAGTGAAACGGAGCCGTCATGACTCTTCCGCATACCACGATTTTGCTTGGTGTGACTATGCTGCTCGGCCACTCGGCCGGGGCACAAGCACAGGTCAGGCTCGAAGCCACCGAAACATTCCCTGAACCTTTCAGCCGGGTTGTCGGCGTGCGAGAGCTTTCCGACGGACGACTGATCGTCGCCGACCGGCTCGAGCTGCACGTGAGTTACCTCGATTTCGCCGCGGGTTCGGTCACACAAATCAGCCGGGAGGGGGAGGGGCCAGGAGAATACGGACAGCCCAT
>JAZDDD010000641.1:0-8000 GCA_036679545.1 Gemmatimonadota bacterium
CCAGGGCCATTTTGATCAGGCACGTGATGTCTATCGCCAGTTGTTGGCCGACTCTCCGGGCGATGAGGGTCTCCAGACGAGACTCGCGGCCCTTGAGGAGCGGGCGCAGCACTCCAAATCGTCCACATCGAAATCTGAAAATTCCGTGCCCACAAATCGGTACGCCGCGTCGCAAACCGGCGGCGAATCAGTCCTGTCGATGCTGACGGGGCTGTTGGTCGGGGCGCCATCGCAGACGGAAATACTGCGCGAAGAAGAGGTCGTATTCGTTGCCCCATCGGAGCCTTCCCCGTTGGAGCAAGCGTTTGGCGAGTCCCCAATGGCGGTGGGCAAGCCGACACGCCCGGCGACCGACGGCCCGTCTTTGGCGGCTGTGTTCGGTGATGAGCCCGAGGCAGGAATCGAGTCCGAGGTAAGTGAATTGACGCAAGAAGAAGACGAGCCCGGTCTCACCTACGACGGTTTTTATGGGAGCCAAGACCGCGCGCCGGCGCCCAAAGACAACGGCGGCGAGGCTGACGACGACGATGGGTTCAAGGCTTGGCTCCAGAGCCTTAAGTCGTAGTGCGCATAGCGGTTCTCAACGGGCCCAATCTCAATCTGCTCGGCCAACGTGAGCCGGACATCTACGGCACCACCACTCTCGAAGAAATCGAACAACTCGTGCGCCACCGGGCTGTCGTCAGCGGGACCGAAGTCGAATGGTTCCAAACCAACGGCGAGGGGGAGTTCGTGACGTGCATTCAGCAAATCGGGGCGCGTGTCGATGGTTTTATTGTCAACGCCGCGGCATTTACCCACACATCGTTGGCCATCAAGGATGCTCTGCTCGCGGTAGGCAAACCATTGGTTGAAGCGCATCTTTCGAACATCTTTGCTCGTGAGGAAATGCGGCGTCACTCCGTGCTTGCAGATATAGCGGTGGGCGTGGTGACGGGTTTCGGGTCCACCAGCTATCTCTTGGCATTCGACGGGCTCCTGGCGCACCTGGAAAACAGGTGAACCCCGAGCGCCATCGTATTCGCCGTGCACGTGTTTGCGAGCGGCTCGAACAAGAGGATCTCGACGCCTTACTCGTTACTCACCTCCCGAATATTCGATATCTGACCGGCTTTACCGGCAGTGGCGGGACGGTCGTGATGACCCGCCAGGGTTGTGCGCTGCTCACGGATTTCCGGTACCGCGAGCAAGTCGAAACCGACGTCGATCGCGCAGTCCACGTTGAGATCGTCCAGGGCGATTTGATCACCAAGGTATTGGAACGATTCGATAATTCCGGCTGTCGGCGTATTGGGTTTGAAGATCACATTGTGTCGGCGCGCGATGCGGCTCGCTATGACGAGCGCAAAGGTCGTCGAGAGTTTGTCCGGTGTACCGAGTGGATCGAGCGGCTCCGGTGGAGCAAGGATGCCGATGAGATCCAGGTGCTGCGGGTGGCTGCGAGGCTGGCGTGCGATGCGTTGGAAGCCGTTATCCAGCGTGTGGCTGTCGGCATGCGAGAAATCGACATAGCGGCCGATCTCGAATCGGAGTTGCGCCGTCGCGGCAGCGAATGGCATCCCTTTGAGACCATTGTAGCTTCGGGACCCCGATCGGCATTGCCCCACGCGCGAACGAGTGACCGTACGATAGATCCAGGTGACTGGTTGCTGGTTGACTTTGGGGCGCGGGTGGAAGGATACTGCGCCGACATCACACGCACCTTTGTGGTTGGCCGCCCTGCCGACGACCGGCAGCGGGCGATGTACGAGCTGACACAAGACGCCCAATCCAGGGCTATTGGCCTCATGAAGGCCGGGATGACGGGCAAGGAAGCCGATGACCTCGCTCGGCGGGTAATTGCGTCGCGTGGCTTTGGAGACGCGTTTGGCCATTCTCTGGGGCACGGCTTGGGACTTGAAGTCCATGAGGGCCCTCGGGTATCCACATCGAACGATGCCCCCTTGCCGATCGGGTCCGTCGTCACCGTTGAACCAGGGGTCTATTTTCCCGGGTGGGGTGGGGTTCGCATAGAAGACGACGTACATCTTACGGCTGAGGGGGCGGATCTTCTCAGCGACGGCCGTACCGAACTTAGAGAGATTCTTTGAGGATTATCGATGGCATCGACGTCAGATTTTAGAAATGGGATGGTTCTGGAGATTGACGGACAATTGGTTCAAATTGTCTATTTCCAGCATGTGAAGCCGGGCAAGGGGGGGGCATTCGTTCGCAGCAAATTGAAGAACGTACGCACGGGGGCTGTGGTCGAACGGACGTGGAACGCGGGGGAGCGAGTCAAAGAAGTACGTTTGGAGCGCCGTCCCGTACAGTACTCGTACACCGACGGCCAGCTTTATCATTTTATGGACATGGAGACCTACGAGGACATCCCAATCAGTGGCGAGATGATCGGTGATGGTCAACTCAAATATTTGAAGGAAGCCATGGAATGTTCCGGTTTATTGCACGACGACCGTGTGATCTCTGTGGAGTTGCCAAACTTTGTCGAACTCACGGTGACGGAAACAGACCCGGGTTTGAAGGGTGACACGGCGTCAGGCGGAACAAAACCCGCGAAGCTCGAGACGGGAGCGATCGTTCAAGTGCCATTATTCATTGAACAGGGCGAGGTAGTGCGTGTCGATCGCCGGGAAGATAAATACCTAACACGCGTATGATCGATTTCAACTTTCTCGAGAGAGTGCTCGACCTACTCAACCGGTCGGACGCGCACACAATCGAAATACGGAAGAAGTTTTGGAGTACGTCGATTCGCGTTTCAAAAGGCGGATTCGGAAATGAAACTGGGCCGGTGACCTACCAGGTGGCTTCGCAGGCGCCGGCGGTTGCGCCACCGCCCGTGGTGGCAGCGGAACCAGCGGCTGATGCGGCGCCCGCACCGGTGTACGAATTGGGCGAGATAAAGTCTCCGATGGTGGGGACGTTTTATGCGCAACCGGAACCCGGCGCGGAACCGTACGCAAAGGTCGGTGGTCGTGTCTCACCGGGTCAAACCGTGTGCATCATCGAAGCAATGAAGATCATGAACCCGCTCGACGCGGAAATCGGTGGGGTTGTCAAGGAGCGACTCGTTGACGATGGGCAGACAGTGGAATTTGGTCAGGTTCTCTTTCGGATAGATACGAATGGCTGACGGGGCACAAACACAAAACAAAGCGTTCGATTTCAAAACCGCCATCACCGAACTCGTGCAACGCAACGGTTCTGACTTACACCTCAAGGTCGGTCGATCGCCGATGATCCGGGTGACGGGAGATCTCGTGGCTCTGGCCCAGGCACCACTGAAGCCAGAGGAGCTGAAGGCGCTGGCGGAACAGATCATGACTCCGCGGCAAGTGAAGGAATTTGCTGAACTGAAAGAGGCGGACTTTGCGATTGGTGTGCCGGGTTTGGGCCGTTTCCGCACGAATGTCTATCAACAACGTGGCACGCTGGCCTTTGTGTTTCGTTCCATCCCGTATGAAGTCAAGACCATTGAAGATCTCAATCTGCCACCGGTGTTGTATGATATCTCCCTCAAACCCCGAGGGTTGGTGCTTGTCACAGGTGTGACGGGATCCGGTAAGTCCACGGCGCTGGCAGGCATGATCTCTCATGTGAACCACAACCGTCAATGCAACATCATCACCATCGAAGATCCGATCGAGTTTTTACATCGCGATGCCAAGGCAAATCTGTCGCAACGCGAAGTCGGTAGTGATACGCACTCTTTTGAGTCCGCCTTACGACATATTCTTCGCCAGGACCCCGACGTGATTCTCATCGGCGAGATTCGAGATAAGACCACGTTGGAAACCGCCATGAAGGCTGCGGATACCGGTCATCTGGTGTTCTCGACGTTGCACACCACCGACACCACACAAACGGTCAACCGAATCATTTCATTCTTCCCACCGCATGAGCACGATGCGGTGCGTAATCTCTTGGCCACGTCCCTTGGCGCCGTTATTGCCCTTCGACTCGTTCCCAAGAAAGACGGCCGCGGCCGTGTACCGGCGTGTGAGATACTGATCAACACAGCAGCGGTGGCCGACAATATTCGTGATTCCGAAAGGTCGTTGGACATACCGGATTTGATCAAAGAAGGGTCCATTCAGTACGGCATGCAATCCTTCGATCAATCGCTCATGCAGTGGTACCAACAAAACGATATTAGCTACGAGGACGCGTTGTTCTATTCGAGCAACCCCAGTGAATTTGCGCTTCGTGTCAGCGGTATTGAAGGGACATCTGACCGCACCTTTGCCAATCAGATGGGATCAGGCGACGATCCACCCGACGGTATTCAGGGGCTAGTTGGACCCTAGCTCACATGTTCAAAAAAGTCCTTATCGCCAACCGCGGAGAGATCGCGCTCCGGGTCATTCGCGCATGTCGTGAACTCGGTGTGAAGACCGTCGCGGTATACTCCGAGGCAGATCGTGAGTCGCTCCATGTCCGGTTTGCGGACGATGACGTGTGTATCGGACCGCCACCTAGCCGATTGTCCTACCTCAACATTCCTTCGATCATCGCGGCCGCCGAGATCACGGGCGCGGATGCGATCCACCCCGGATATGGTTTCCTGTCCGAAAGCGCAGAGTTCGCCGAAACGTGTATAGCGTCCAACGTCGCGTTTATTGGGCCAACCGCTGAGCAGATTCGGCTCATGGGAGACAAGGCCTCCGCGCGCAAGCTGGCTATGGAACTGAACGTGCCGGTCGTCCCGGGTTCTGAGGGCGCAATCGATGATATCGACGAAGCGGCGGTTGTGGCGGAGAATATTGGCTATCCGGTCATCATCAAGGCCTCGGCTGGCGGCGGTGGCAAGGGGATGCGTGTGGCCGATGGACCTGACGCATTTACTCAGGCGTTTCAGCTGGCGCGGAACGAAGCGCTGGCGGCGTTTGGATCGGCGGACGTGTATGTCGAGCGATATTTGGCCACGCCCCGTCACGTGGAGTTTCAGCTCATGGGCGATCAGTACGGTGATGTCATTCATCTGTGCGAGCGTGACTGTTCAGTGCAGCGGCGGCATCAGAAGTTAATCGAAGAGGCCCCAAGCCCGGGTCTGGACCCCGATGTCCGTGAGCAAATGGGTATTGCGGCCGTCAGGTTGGCCAAACACATAAACTACACCGGCGCCGGCACCGTTGAGTTCCTGCTCGATACTGACAATAGTTTTTATTTCATGGAGATGAACACACGGATTCAAGTCGAACATCCCGTGACGGAAATGGCCACGAGCTACGATCTTCTCAAGGAACAGATTCGTGTTGCCGCGGGTGAACCACTGAGTCTCAAACTACATGAGAACACGTTACGGGGTCATGCTATCGAGTGTCGGGTCAACGCCGAAGACCCGGCGAGAAACTTCCAACCCTGCCCGGGCACCATCACGACGTACCACCCACCGGGAGGACCGGGAGTCCGGGTCGATACGCACATCTATGCAGGGTATACCGTCCCCCCTTATTATGATTCTATGATCGCGAAGGTCATCGTCAACGGAAACACGCGTGCTGAGGCGCTCGCGCGCATGAGTCAAGCACTCGATTCATTCATCGTTGAGGGAATCACAACGACGATTCCGTTCTTGCGCAGAGTTACGCACCATCCGGCCTTTGTGGCGGGTGAGGTGTCAACGCGTTTTCTGGATGACCACCCTTCCATTGTGAGCGATGAAACCGGGTCTTCTTAAATCGACTTGATGGATACAACTGGTCACCGTCGTCGCGAACTCTTTTCCATTGCCTCCATATTTGTCGGCGCGTTCGTCGGCATAGCCCTCTTCCCCACCGCAATGACCGGCCCCGTTGGACAGGCCGTGCGCCGTTTCCTGCTCACATGGCTCGGATCCGGTGCGGTGTTGATTCCCATGACCCTGTTAGCCGTGGCGGTCGTGGGGTTCGGTCGCATGCGCGAAATGTCTATGGCCCGGCTCGCCGCGCTCGGCCTGGGTTTGGTCTTCCTGGTTCCGTACCTGATTGCCGTGGGGACGGGGTTTCGCGAAATCGACTGGGGTTTGGCGGACCAGGCGTCATGGCCATTCGCGAAACAGGTGGTTGGCCTGGCCCCCGCGTTTCTCGCCGTGACCGTGACCGGTGTGGTCGGATCGGTTGGTGCCGCATTGCTTGGTCTTGCCGGTCTCTCGGCTCTGACATTTGCGACGGTTGGCTGGCACCCGTTTAGTCGGTTGCGATCCTCACGGCCCCGGACGGCCGATGCGTTAGAGGAGGAAGAACCGCTCCAACCGGACATTGATGAGGAAGTGCCGCTCAGGAAGCTTCGCCCATTTCGTAAAAAAACTGCGTCGGGCAACAACGAGTCTATCGAGCAGGCGTTTTTATCCGGCGAGGCAATTCGCCCGTTCCCGATCGAAGAACTGAACCCGCCGAAACGACACCGGTCCGTGGAGGATGAGGCGGAACTCGATCGTCTCGGCGATGTGCTGATCGATACGTTGAAGACCTTTCGTGTCGAAGCCACGTTGGGACCACATCGCGCAACCGGTCCCGTGGTCACCCAGTATGAAGTGAAACCCGCGCCCGGTGTGAAAGTGGGGCGCATCGCATCGCTGGCCGACGATCTTGCATTGAAGATGGAAGCGCAATCCATTCGTATCGTCGCACCGATTCCCGGAAAATCGTATGTCGGAGTGGAGGTTCCCAATCCAACGCCCCGCATGGTCACGTTGCGTGAGTTGCTGGCTACGTCTCATTGGGATCCAAGACGATCCGGTCTTCCCATCGCGCTTGGCAAGGATCTGGAGGGTCGTCCCGTCATCGCCGATCTGACGAAGATGCCGCACCTATTGATTGCGGGTGCCACGGGCTCCGGTAAATCTGTCTGCATCAACACGATCGTCACGAGTTTGATTTTCCGGTACACGGAACGCGAACTGCGGATGTTGATGATTGACCCGAAGATGGTCGAACTGACGACCTACAACACCCTACCGCACATGATCTATCCGGTCGTAACCAATAACAAAGATGCGGCTAAGGCGCTGAAATGGGTCATGTACGAGATGGAGGACCGCTACGCAATGTTCAGTATGAACAACGTGCGTAATCTCCACGAGTTCAATAGAAAGGTCAGGGACGGAAAGAAAGTTGTGGTACCGCGGAAGGCCACGCCCAAAGCGGAAGACACCGACGGGGTTGCGCTGGATCGCGAAGAATACACCGGCTCGACACTGCCGTACGTGGTCGTCGTGGTGGACGAACTCGCAGACCTCATGATGACCGTCCAAGGCGAAGTGGAGAAGCCGTTGGCTATCCTGGCGCAAAAAGCACGTGCAACCGGCATCCACCTTATCCTCGCAACCCAACGTCCCAGCGTGAATGTGATCACAGGGTTAATCAAGGCGAATTTCCCGAGCCGCGTCGCGTTCCGCGTTGCCTCCAAGGTGGATAGTAGGACCATTCTTGATCAAAATGGGGCCGAGTCATTGTTGGGCAACGGCGACATGCTATTCCTCCCACCCGGGAAAAGTGAACCGGTCCGTGTTCAAGGTGCTTTCATCGACACCGAAGAGACCGAGCGTGTTACAGGATGGTATGAAGAAAAGCTGGCTGAGCTTGCCGATGGAGCGGAGGATGACGTCGGCGCGGTGCAACCGGCGGATATCCTTGCCATCGTGCAAGAGCGGGAGGCCGAAGAGGAGGGTGCAGGATCAAAGAAAGGCGGCGGTGACAAAGATTCTCGGGACGTCTTGTTTCGCGAGGCCGCCGAGACATGCGTGCAGAACCAGCTTGGTTCGACGTCGTTGTTACAAAGGAAACTTCGTATAGGGTATGGCCGCGCCGCGCGAATTATCGATCAACTTCATGAAGCCGGTGTGATCGGACCGCCTGACGGTTCCAAGCCAAGAGAAGTCCTCATTGGCGCCTATCAGATAGATGAATATTGTGATTAGCGGACGGCGGACTTCGAACGTCGAACTTCGAACAAACCAGCGTCGGCGTTCAGCGTTCAGCGTTCAGCGTTCGACGTTCAGCGTTCGACGTTCGAAG
>JAZDDD010000642.1:0-3071 GCA_036679545.1 Gemmatimonadota bacterium
CCGGTGACCGGCGCAGAAAGCATGGCCACCTGGGCGGACATCAAGGCCAACGCAGCTTTAGGTCTCAATGCCAATGGCGATAAAGGTATTGTTCTTTTGGACTCGCATGTCCTGGACGTTCCAGACGCGGACCTATGGGACCCAATCACTGGTTTCCCGGACGGCCCCAACGCGGGTGACCAGTTAGGGGCAGGAACGGGACAAGCGTTCATTGGCGACATCGCGCATAACGCTGTTCCGACGTTTCTTGCGGGAGGTGTGTTGAACCCGGATGCTAACGATACCGTCGACCCCATCAGCCCCGTGAACGCCCCCGGCTCGCCTTACGACAATGAACTGCTCGAAGCGCATAGGGTCGCTGGTGACGCGCGCGCCAACGAAAACCCGGCGCTGACAGCGATCCATCAAGCGTTCCACGGCGAGCACAACCGCATCGTTTTGATGCTGGAAGACCTAGTCGCACAGCAGGAACTGGTTCAGCCAGGGTTCTCGCTTAATTGGAATGGCGAGCGACTGTTCGAAGCGGCGAAGTTCGTTAATGAAATGCAGTATCAGCACTTCGCCTTCGAGGAATTCGCACGCCGCTTGAGCCCGAATATCGACGCGTTTGCTCAATATGACGTGACGATCAATCCGAACATCAGTGAAGAATTTTCGCAAGCCATTTATCGGCTTGGCCACTCGATGCTGACCGATACCGTTGCCGCGGTTAACTCAGCCGGTCAAGTCGATGAATTGACGCTGGTTGATGCATTCCTCAACCCAGTGGCCTTCGATGAACTGGGTGCGGGTGCGCTCATCGAGGGGCAGACGCGCCAGCAAATGAACTTGATCGATGAGCACGTCGTCACTTCGCTGCGTAACTTCCTCGTTGGTATCCCGCTCGACCTGGCCGCTATCAATATCGCCCGTGGTCGCGACGTGGGGCTTCCAACACTCAATCAGCTGCGCGAGCAACTTTTTAATGACACTGGCGAAGGCACCCTGGCGCCATATGTAAGCTGGGTCGACTTTGGCGCACATTTGCTCCACCCTGATGCGCTTGTGAACTTCATCGCAGCCTATGGACGAGACGCAGACCTCATAACTGCACGTGGGATCGGCGACAACGATGCAGCGCGGGCGCGTGCTGCGGTCTTAATGAACGACGACGTGTTCATGAACGGGGGAGACCTAGGCTTCTGGGATATCGATTTGTGGCTCGGCGCGCTCGCCGAAGCCAAGGCGGTTGGCCCCGGCGGCGTTCCGAGTTTGCTCGGCACGACCTCGGACTTCATCTTTGCGCAGCAGATGTTGGCGCTGCAGAATGGTGACCGCCTTTACTATCTCGCCCGTCTTGCCGGGAACCTAATTGACCAAATCGAACTTTCGACTTTTGGCGACATATTTGAACGCGGCACCGGAGCAAGACACACAAACGGCGATATTTTTAGCGCGGCTGACGAGTATATCGAACTCGCGCAGGTCGCTGGTGCGGCGGCATTCACGAGTGTTGCCGGGGACTGGATGGAGGTCATCGGTGGCACGACGGGCGTCGACACAATTAATGCCGGGGCTGGAAATGACACCATTTGGGCTGAAGATGGCAACGATGTGATCGATGGCGGTACCGGCAACGACCAGCTTAATGGCGGTGACGGCGATGACACGATCCATGGCGGCAGCGGCGACGATTTTATTCGCGGTGGTGCCGGCGTTGACACGATCCATGGCGATGACGGCCTCGACCACATATTCGGCCAACTCGGCGATGATATTATAAACGCCGGCGGTGGGGTTGACGAGGTGTTCGGCGGTTTGGGTAACGACACCATCGACGGCGGCGCTCAGGACGATGCGCTGTTCGGTAACGAACAAGACGACATAGTCCGCGGCGGCTTTGGCAACGATGCAGTTGACGGAGGCCCCGGCAACGACTCCCTTTTCGGCGACAACGGCGATGACACGCTTGTCGGTGGGGAAGGTAACGATGTCCTCGATGGTGGCACACCTATATCGATATTGAGGCAGTGCTTGGCACGCCTTTTAACGACGGTATCGTTGGCGATGCCTTTGATAATATAGTGTTCGGCGGCGGAGGCTCGGACTTTATCGATGGCGGCCTCGGCAACGACACGGTGTATGACAATCAAGGGCAGAATGACACTTTGATCGGCGGTGGCGGTGGCTTTGTCGATCAGGCCGTGTTCTTGGGCCGCAACGCCGACGCCTTTACTAACTTCAACATTAACGTGGTTGCCGACCCCACGGACGACACTATCACCGGGGTTAGTGTGGCAACCGGCAGCGGAACGGTTACAGAAATCGCAGGTGCCTTTGACACGCTGAACGGTTTCGAACAGCTGGCGTTTGATGACGGGATCTGGTCGACTCAGTCACTGGAATGGGTGCCGCTGATCAGTCTTGCGGCGGTCGGTGGTGCGGCCGAACCCACGCTCATAGTCGATGGGGTCGAACTCGACGGCAATCAAGTTAATAGCGCCATCTTCTTAGACGGTGCCACGGTTAATCCGGCATTTGGGGTTCGCGTCGCCGACATCGTGATTGACGATAGGGATGGCATCTCTGGTGGTGGATTACGTGACCCTATCGCGCTGGTTGGCCCGGATGCACCCCTGTTCTTCGTCAACGCCACGCAGGACGGGCTCTTCTTTGTGGGGAACCCAGGGGGTCTGACCGAATTTAACTTTGAGGCCCAGGACCGCTACGAAGTCACGCTTTCGGTCGCCGATGCTTCGGGCGGCTCATCGATCAATTACACCCTCAACATTACCGACGTGAACGACAATGCGCCGCTGTTCACCTCACCTGACGAAGTTTCTGTTTGGAACAGCACGGATTTCGGCCCCACGGGTACCGTGGTCTATCGCGCAACAGCGACGGATATCGACACTGTAACGGATGTTGTTGGCTCGAATTTAACGTTTTCGATGGCAGCGTTCGACGCCACCCCCGTGACCGGAAACAACAACGACTTGTTCGGAATGACGGATAACGGCGAGATTAGATTTCTTGCAGCTCCGGTTAACGGCGACTATGTGATCGAGATGGTGGCGACCGATGGCGCAAAC
>JAZDDD010000643.1:0-9453 GCA_036679545.1 Gemmatimonadota bacterium
GATCTGCCATGTTGACCGTCTCCGGACTCGCGTTAACAACTGCCGCGTATTGCGTTGAGGCATCGGCCCAATCAACGGAAACCGCCGCAATCGCCCAGGCTGTAGAAGGCCTGCGACTGAGAAGCATCGGCCCGGCAGTCATGGGCGGTCGCATAGCAGATATCGCGATTCACCCATCCAAGCAAAACACATGGTATGTGGCGGTCGGTTCGGGCGGGGTATGGAAAACAACAAACGCGGGTACTACATGGACCCCGATCTTCGACAGCCAGACGTCTTACTCGATCGGTGTCGTCACTATTGATCCCAACAATCCAGACGTGGTCTGGGTCGGCACCGGCGAGAATGTCAGTGGACGCCACGTTGGTTGGGGAGACGGCGTCTATCGTAGTAGAGATGCCGGGCGCACATGGGAACACGTAGGTCTGCAAACCTCGCAACACATTGGAAAAATTTTAGTCGATCCTCGCAATAGCAACGTGATCTTCGTTGCCGCCGAAGGTCCGTTGTGGTCATCGGGTGGAGAAAGAGGGGTTTTCAAGACAATCGACGGCGGCGACACATGGCGCGCGGTCCTCGAGATCGATGCTGAAACCGGAATCACGGACCTCGAGTTCGATCCATCGAACCCCGACGTGATGTATGCGGCTTCGTATCAAAGACGACGGCATATCTGGGCACTCATGGCGGGGGGCGCTGGGTCCGGTATCCACAAGACCACCGACGGTGGTGAAACGTGGCGACGTGTCGAGACCGGACTACCACAAGGCGACATGGGCAAAATTGGGATCACGGTTTCGCCGGCCAATCCCGCTATTGTATATGCGACGATAGAAGCGAATGAGGAAGAGCGTGGTTTCTACCGCTCACGTGACAAAGGTGAGAGCTGGGAACACCGCAATCCATATGTCTCCGGCGGAACCGGCCCGCACTACTACCAAGAGATCGAAGCGTCCCCACACGATCCCGATCTCGTGTATCAAATGGACGTGTTTTTTCATGTTACCAGAGATGGCGGCGCCAATTTCGATTTTCTGGGTACCGGCAGGGAAAAACACAGCGACAACCACGCGCTTTGGATTGACCCGGACGACGGACAACATTTGATCGCGGGAACAGACGCGGGTTTGTACCAAACATTCGATGAAGGTCAGACGTGGCAACACTTCCCTAATCTTCCTATCTCGCAACTCTACAAGTTGGCGTTGGACGATGGAGAACCGTTCTATGACATATTGGGTGGCGCGCAGGACCTCGGAACGCTCTTAGGCCCGTCTCGCACGATGAACGTCGAGGGTGTTCGGAACCGGGATTGGTACGCACCGATGGGCGCTGACGGCTACGCCGTCGCAATCGACCCCAACGATCGAAATACGTTGTACCTCCAAACACAACAGGGAAATCTGTTTCGCTATCATCGGCCGAGCGAAGAAGCACTCGATATCCAGCCACAACCGGCACCGGGAGACCCACCTGAGCGTTGGAACTGGGATGCACCAATTTTTATTAGCCCTCACAATTCCAATCGGCTCTATTTCGCGTCGCAACGCCTCTGGCGCAGCGATGACCGGGGGAATTCGTGGTCGACACTGAGTGGCGACCTCACACGGGGACGCAATCGCTACGAAATGGAATTGTTTGGGCGAGTGCCAAGCGTAGATGCCTTGTATGGGAACAGCGCCATGTCCCTGTATGGCACGATCACTGGGATCTCCGAGTCTCCAGTCTCCGAGGGCGTGCTCTATGTGGGCACAGACGACGGACTGATTCAGGCAACCGAGGACGGCGGCCAAAACTGGAGGGCTATCGATCAGCTACCGGACGTCCCGGAATTGTCGTTCATCAACGATGTCGAGGCGTCGCAACACGATGGAAACGTCGTTTTCGCTATCGCCGATGCACACAAGATCGGCGACTTCAGTCCCTACGTTTTTGAAAGTCCCGATCGCGGCCAAACTTGGCGCTCTATAGTAGGTGATCTTCCAGGCGGGACAATCGCCTGGGCAATAGAGCAGGACCATGTCGATCCAAATCTCTTATTCCTTGCAACGGAGTTCGGCATCTACGTCACGATGAATCGAGGAACGAACTGGTTCAAATTGAATGGCGGTGTACCAACGATCGCGTTTCGCGACATCGAACTGCAACGGCGAGATAACGCAACGGCGAGATAACGATCTGGTGGGAGCGACGTTCGGGAGAGGGTTTTACGTTCTCGACGACTATTCCGCGCTACGCCATTTAGATACGCAGATGCTTGCTCGTCAAGCAACATTGCTTCCGGTGCGCGATGCATGGTGGTACGTACCGTACGTACCTATGCAAGCGAAGGGCAAACCAACGTTGGGGAGTACGGACTACACCGGCGAGAACCCGCCGTTCGGTGCAACATTCACATATTATATCAACGACGTTCCAGGAACCGAGCGTCAACGACGCCAGAAGACAGAGGAGACGTTGCGCAACCAGGGTGCAAAAATACCCTTCCCCGGTTGGGATGCGTTGCAACGGGAAGCCACCGAAGGAGAGACCCGGGTCCTGCTCATGGTCCGCGACTCCCGCGGCGAACCAGTTCGATGGGTGGAAGGGCCCGCTGAGCCCGGTCTGCACCGCGTTAGTTGGGATCTGCGCCGACCGCCACCGAATCCGGTCAATCTGTCTACACCGGCATTCACGCCTCCGTGGGTGCAACCGCCCCAGGGACCCTTGGCGGCACCGGGATCGTATCGAGTTGAGTTAGTCATGGTCACCAGCGCCGGTGCACAGACGATGGGCTCGCCACAGGAATTCAACGTCAAGCCGGTACCAACCGCCCCGCCGGGAACGGACTTCCTGGCGGTGACCGCGTTCCAACGCGAAGCCAGCGAGCTGATGCGCCAAGTGTCCAGCGCTAGCTCGGAAATCTCGCGAGCCCAAAATCGGCTTCGCCACATGAGAGCGGCGTTGCTGGAAACACCCAATGCTCATCCGGCGTTGTTTGCCCGCTTGGACAGTGTTGGTTACGACATCGAGGCCATCCGAACCAGACTCTCGGGCGATCGCATCAGGCAGGGGCTCAACGAGGCCACGGTACCGTCAATACAAAACAGAATCGGTCGTGTTACCAACGGACATTGGGGCACACGGCAGACACCCACCGAGACACAACGTCGTAACCTCGAGATTGCACGCAATAGTTTCGGAGATCTACGTCGCGATCTTTCCGCAGTCCTTGAAAACAAAATGGCTCAGATCGAGACAGACCTCGAAGCGGCCGGCGCCCCGTGGACACCCGGGCGCACGCTTCCGCCAAACAGGCTTACCGTACGGCCGGTGGAGAGATAAAATCGGATGATTCGCAACCCCGAACTCGTTTGACTCAGGAGCACGCCATGTTCGCCAGCCGTAGGGACTTCATCCAAACATTGGCAGCGACCGGCGCGGCGTTGAGCTTGCCGGCACGCTCGGCGGCGTCAGCTCGATCCGCAATGAAACCACAAAGACGCGTCATGGACATTTTGATTTTGGGCGGCACTGGGTTCATTGGGCCGCACCTGGTGCGCGCCACCGTCGAGCGGGGGCACAATGTCAGCGTCTTTAATCGTGGTCGGTCCAACCATAGGCTTCCGGACGGCGTGGAGACCTTGATCGGCGATCGCAACAACAACCACTCCGCGCTCGAAGGCCGGCGTTGGGATATCGTAATCGATAACTCGGCAACAAGGAACGCGGGTTGGGTCAGAACATCCGCTCAACTGCTCAAGGACACGGTCGACCGTTACCTATTTACGTCGACCAGATCCGTCTACTCCGATTTCTCCGAGATAGGAATGAACGAGGACGGCCCCGTTCACGACGTTCAACAGTCGATGGTCGACCGTAACGAACGGCAGCCATACGGCCCAGAGAAAGTCCTTTCAGAGCGCGAAGTCCGGGCAGCATTTGGTGACCGAACGCTCGTCGTAAGACCGGGACTCATCGTTGGGCCCGGAGACAACACCGACCGATTCTCCTATTGGCCCATTCGCGTGGATCGCGGCGGAGAGATGTTGGCTCCGGGTGATCCAGACACACCGGTGATGTTCATCGACGCTCGAGACCTTGCGGAATGGTACGTACGTCTGGCAGAAAACAACAACACGGGAGTGCTCAATGCGCTCGGTCCGGCCTCACGACTGTCATTCGGTGAATTGCTCTACGGATGCCGTGCTGTCACAACTGCCCCAATCTCATTCACATGGGTAGACGCGGACTTCCTCATCGAACACGAGCAACGACCCTACGGCCGGACGATGCCCATGTGGCAACCACCACGCGGCAACCGCCGCGGGTTTCAACAATTCGATCTGAGTCGCCCTCTAGCTGCCGGAATCCAATATCGGCCACTCGCGGTCACCGCTCGAGACACGCTGGACTTCCACTACTCTCGGCCGGCAGAACGGCGGCAAGGGCTGCGGGCGGGGTTGTCGGCTGAACAGGAAGCGGAGTTGCTGCGTGCGTGGCATGCGGCGCGTTAATGACGGCTGATTAACGATTAACGATTAACGATTGCAGATTAACGATTTGATCATATTAATAATCCCAATTCCACTGATCGTTAATCTGCAATCGTTAATCGTTAATCGGCCGTCCACCGATCGACCAGCACCGCCGTCGTAATCTGCCCTAACAGGTTCGTAGCACTCCGAAACATGTCCGGGATTCGATCGATTCCAAGCAGAATTGCGAGCCCGGACATTGGGATGCCAACCGCATCCAGAGCCGGCGCCAGCGTCACCACGCCCGACGAGGGAACCGGTGCAACTGTCAGGGAAACGAGAAACGTTGCGAGAATCGCACCGCCCACGGCCGTAGGCGGGATGGGAACCTCGAATAGATGTGCAAGGAAAATGATCGCCGCGCCCTGGAATAAGGCACTTCCAGCGCGGTACATGGACGCGCCGAGCGGAAGTACCAGATCTGCAACACCGCTCGACACACCTAGCTTAGTTTTCGCCTCTTCAAGTGTAACCGGTAGCGCGGCGACCGTACTTGTGGTTGAGAATGCTATTGACGCCGCCCCGAATGTCCCGCCAAAAAACCGAGCGGGTGTCACGCCGGCAATCAGATAGAGTAGCGGCAAGTAAACAACTCCCAAGAAAACCGCTAACCCTAACATCACGCTCACGACAAAGATGGCGAGATTTTGTACGAGACCCCATCCCAGCTGGGCCGTCACAGGTGCCGCCAGGCCAAATACACCGATGGGCGCGGTCCACAAGATCCACCATACCAGTTTTATCAGCGCTTCACCTATATCATCTGCGAAAGCGACCAGACGGTCCCGTCGTTCGGCAGGCAATGTTCCTGTGGCTGCGGCGAGAAGAGCCGTAAACACAATGAGTGGCAGAAGTGATCCAGCACTTGCGGCCGCGAACGGGTTGCTCGGGATCGCCGGAATGACAGTGATCCAAAAAAAAGCGAGTGTCATGCCACCCAACCTGCCGAGTTTTCTTGGGTCTCCCAACTTTGCCACGCCGGTGAAGATCACCGCCATCACCAATGGAATCACGACCATACGAATGGCGTTCATGAACACAGCACCCAAGGGAGCGGCCCCGGTAGCGAGCGCCATCAAGAAACTGTTTCCAGTGGCGGCGGCGAGCAGCCCTGTGCCGAGTCCCAGGACCAGGCCTGCAGCGATTGCGATATGTAGCACGGACTCGTCCCTATTCGTTGTTGTCGCTGATTCCTCGTTCGGTTCGCTGACGTTGTACCATCCCTGCTACGTCCTCGAGCATCTGTTTGGCATCGTACACAATCCCGTCCTTGATTGTGTAGCGAATGCCGCCAACCCTTTCTACCTGGCCAGTCTCATCATTGAGCCGATCCCAACCTGTGCCGTAGAGCATCTTGATGTTTTTCACGGGATTTTCGTCGAGGAGAACGAGGTCTGCCAACATTCCTTCGCGCAATACGCCGAACTGAATCTCCTCACCTTTAGGCTCGTGCAGGGCCTGTGCGGCATGCATCGTTGCGCCACGGAACACTTCGAGGGGGTGGAACCCAGCTTCTTGCAACAGTTCCATTTCCACGATCACACCAAAACCCCACAGGTTGTAGATGTACGACGCGTCATCGCTGACGGTCACTCGACCACCCATATCTTTGTAATCGTCGAGAAACGCCATCCACCTACCATAAAACTGCTTCCAGGTGTTTTCTTCCCAAGGCGTCCAATCGTAGTAGTATGAACCGTGATCTGTCCGGCTGGCGGTATAGAAATCCCAAAGAGATGGTAAGGTGTACTTCGAGTGCCAATCAGCGTTGCGGGCTCGCATGACATCCCGACTCGCGAGATAGGCAACCATCGTAGGATCGAGAATCGTGTTGAGCTCGAGAAGTTCCTCGAGCAAATCGTTCCACTCGTCGCTGTCCTGTTCGTGAATCAAATTCCATTGATAGGCGACCTGACTGAAGCGATGCTGTTCGTCGTTGTAGATAAAATCCGGTGGCCATGGCTGAACATCGTTGTCTTTGTACAGGGCTTCGAAGATGCCATAGAAGTGCGTGACGGTTCCCAGACCAAGCCGTGCGGCATCAATTGCATTCATCTGCGCAACGCCCGTCTGTGCGAGGTGCGCGGTCGATCCCAAGCCAAGCTGCTTACCTTCGTCCAATAACGCGGACATGATCTCCGGTCTGTACGAACCGAGCTTCATGCCATCCACACCCTCAGCGGAGGCGTACCGAACCCACTCTCTAGCATCGTCCGGCGTTCTTATGTTGCGGCCTGCGCCGCGCCACTCCGGACCAGAACCGGGACGCTGGTAGTTGAAAATCCTGGGAGCAACGATTTCGTTCCTCGCGCTCCGTTGTTGCTCATTGATCGCCCAGTCCCATCCGCCAAGCGCCACGCCGCGGACAGTGGTGACACCATTTGCGAGCCACAACTTGTACGTATACTCGGCATCAGGCGCCTTGTTCGGATCTCCAGCATGCGCATGCAGGTTCACGAATCCCGGTAGTACGAAAGAGCCCTCGGCATCGATTTCGTGAGTTGCGCCCGTCGGCCGCCGAGTTGAGGTAATTGGAACGTTTGGCGCCCCGACGATCTGAATCGACTCGATTCGGTTACCCTCGATAACGATATCCGCAGGACCAACGGGTGGGGCCCCGGTCCCATCGATGACGTACACACCCCGGATGATCATCCGGTCGAACGGCCCGGTGCCCTCGTCCGCCCTACGGTCTGGCGCACCATTGACCTGAGCGGTCAGACCAACCGATGCGACTAGGGGAAACAGGAACAGAAACGACCAAACAGATCTTGTGGCGCGCATATTGACTCTCCCAGGGGACGGAACGTCCAGAAATTTGATACACCGACAGCGGGGAGCGGAAGATGTGATTTGGTCGCCGCTCAACCAATCACTTCTTGGTAGAGCCGGAATTGGTTTTTCCCCATGATTTTCTCGACGTCATCCTCGGAGTAACCACGACCAACCAATCCATCCCAGACAACCTCCATCCGACGTGGGCCATTCAGCTCATCGATGAAGTAGGGAAGTTCGCTACTCGTGACTTGACTGCCCTCCTCCGCCCGGAGTTCAGCTTCATATTCTGGAGTCATCTCGATCACCCTGTGGTCTCGATCACTTCCAATACATACATGATCGATTCCGCAGACCTGAACAGCATGGTCAATATGATCGAAATACGCATGCAGATTGTCTCGCTTCTTGAATGTCAGAAACGGGCGCAGTTGGCACACGCCCACAACACCTCCATGATCCGCCAGTAGACGCAGGTTATCGTCAGTGGTATTGCGAACGTGTTCATGCACCGCATTGCAACCGGTGTGGGAGATGATGACAGGCAAACGAGAGTGGCGGATCGTATCGGCCATTGTCGGTATATTGGCGTGGGACAGGTCTATAAGCATTCCGACCGAGTTCATCCGATCAACGAGGCTACGCCCAAATTCCGTCAGACCGCCCATGTCGCCTTCGGCACGGCATCCCACCCCAGCAAGGTTTCGTTCGTTGTATGTGACCTGACAACTCGTCAACCCGAGCCGCCGCATCATATCGACGCGATCAAGATCGTCACCAAACTGCGTGGCGTTTTGATACAGGTAGAAAACAGCCATCTTCCCGGCACGGCGAGCCTCGGTCACTTGCGCAACGGACGTGGCCTTTACGAAAAGACCCGGATACTGGGACAAATATCGATCGTATTCCATCAAACCGTCGATGGCCAGTTCCAACGCCTCCGCACCTTCAGCCTTGGGATCACAGAGTGTCACGGTGATGGCATCGGTACCACTTGCCAACATCTCCCGCACGAGCGGGGGCTTATAAATTGGTCGCAACTCCCCCATGGCATCCATGATAAGGGCTCGCGGGTTTCGTTCAATTCGATCGGGCAAGTCCATGTTTTCCCGCCCAGCCGCTGCCTTGCCACCATAGTGCAACACGGCAGCCGTCGTGGTGACATCTCTGAGAAACGCTCGTCGATTCATGTGGGACCCCCTTTTCGTGCCTCATTCGGCGAGTTCTCGCTCGCAAAGAACGAGTCGGGAACTTAGCTTCAGTCGAATTCTTCCGGCGGCGCCATAGCTTGACCAACGTGAACGAATATCTTTCAATCGCTGAGTCTGTTGTTCGAGAAGCCGGCGCAATTGCCCGTGAAATGTTTGGTCAGGTGGATATTCTCGGTGATCACGGTCAAGGCAATATGTTCACACCCGCAGACCTTGCCGTCAACGAACACGTCTGTGGTCGAATTTCGGACACGTTCCCCAACCACGATATTCTGTCGGAGGAATCCGGGAGCAAAGGTGGTGACTCAACACACCTATGGATTCTCGACCCTATCGACGGTACGCGCCACTTTCACGGTGGTGTCCCACTCTACTCCATATCCTTGGCACTGTACATCGAGAAGAAACCGGCACTCGGAGTCGTCTACAACCCGGAAACCGGGCAATTGTTTTCGGCCGTGGCCGGCAAGGGCGCATCCCTCAATGGACACCGTATCCAGTGTTCCGACAAGCAGCATCTTCGCGATGCAACCGTCTGTATTGAAGTCCCCCATAGGTTGATGGCGGATGTGGTGAGAGACGACGCGTCACACAACATCGCAAAATTGATGGGGCAAGTCGAACGAATACGTGTCATCGGGGCAAGTGCGCTCGGCCTTTGTTACTGCGCCAGCGGCGCCTTCGATCTATACCTCAACATGAGCACGGGGTCAAAGATCTGGGATGTCGCGGCGGGGAGAATCATACTGGAGGAGTCCGGTGCAACCGTCACGGGTAGCAGCGAATCACGGATCATCGGAGGGCCGGCAGAGCTTCGAATTCAGCTCATCCAGGCCTTATCAACAAGCGTCGGTGAGCAACGGAACCTTTTGGCCAGTGAATGACGTATTGTTCATTGAAGCTGTTAACGCTGGCGGACCAAGATCATGGGCAAATTACTTCTCCTATTC
>JAZDDD010000644.1:0-9278 GCA_036679545.1 Gemmatimonadota bacterium
GTAATTAGTTCTCCTAAGGGATACCGGTACTGCAAGCATTGTTGGGTATTGACACCCGGATCAAATTGGTAATTCTTCTTTTACTTCCGTACCCCGAGGCCCCGTGCCTTGATCTCCTGACCGACACTCCCTCAAGCGGTCATGCTCAAAAATGAAACGCCGTCGTCAGCAAGTCCACGGCGCCTACGGTTCAAACAAGTTGAAGAGGTACCCAGGGCCAAACCGGCGTTGGGGAACTCGGGCTAATCAAGCGTGTTGTTTGCGCAGTAACCGCGTCGGGTGATTCTACCGCGCGCAGAGTTTCAACTTGAAAGATTTTTCAACAGTTCTTTTCCCGAGGGGGTTTCACCATGACCAAATTACGTTCTGGCACGCTTAACGGAAGAGTGACTGACCAGGGTACGACGCGTCCCATTGAGGGAGCGTCGGTTCAAGTGGTCGGGACCATTCTCAGGGGCACGACGGATGTAAACGGCGAGTACAACATTCAAAGTGTACCGCTCGGCCAACGCACGCTTCGGGTGCAAGTGATCGGATATACGTCGGTATCTACGTCTGTAACCGTCCGGGCCAACGGCGCCGTGGCCACCGATTTTCAGCTGAACCGGGCGACGATCGCACTTGACGAGATCATCGTGACCGGCACTGCTGGCCGGACGGAAAAACGCGCAATAGGCAACGCGGTGAGTTCGATCCGTGCAGCGGATATCACAGACGCCGCGGGCTCGCTCAACGACGTCCAAGACCTGCTCACCGCTCGGACGCCGGGGTTGTCGGTGGTTGCAAACAGCGGGCAAGCCGGTGCTTCTTCCAGCATCCGCATCCGCGGTGCAGGATCGCTCTCGGCGGGGTTCGAACCCGTCTATTACGTTGACGGGCTTCGATTCGAGAGCAGGACCCAAGATGGGCAGTCCACGGGAAACGGTGTTGTGCAGGGAACCAGCCCGCTTGATTTCATCAATCCTTACGACATCGAAAGCATCGAAATCATCAAGGGCCCGGCGGCCGCAACGTTGTACGGCGCCGACGCGGCCGGTGGCGTGGTCCAGATCATCACGAAGAAAGGGACCCGCGGAGGTTCGGGGGTCCAGTGGACCGCCTCCTTTGAGTACGGGCAGTCGGAATGGACCGAACAAGTGGGGAACCCCACCAACTTTTGGCTTTGTGAAGCCGATGACATCGCCGACACGGCGCGTTTTCCTGGCTGCTCCGATTCTGCCATCATTGCCGAATCAGGCACCGTCTTGGGCGACGGACGCGTTTTGTTGACCGACAACCCGATACGGCGGCATGCCAATGCACTACGGACGGGAGACAACTTCGATTACAATCTGTCGGCGCGTGGAGGCGGTGAAGCGTTCAACTACTTCCTTTCGTTCAATCGAAACACAGAAGAGGGTGTATTCAATAACAACTCTTCGGATCGAACGGGTGGCCGGGCCAATTTCGGCTTCACTCCGACCGACAAGCTGGACATAAATGTGAACTTCGGATATGTCCGCACCGGCTCACAGCAACCTTGGAACAACAACTCTTCGAACGGCATCTTACGGAACGGTTTTCGAGGGCGTGCCCGGGCCTCAAACGACCCGTGGGAGCCCGGCTTCCGTGGGTTGGGCCCGAATCAGTCCAACCAGTACGATAACGAAACCACTGCTGAACGAACGACCATCGGCCTGACGACCAACTACCGTCCGTTTGGGTGGCTCGAGAATCGTCTGACGGTGGGTTTGGACAAACAGGACAGAAAAAACAATGTGTTCTTCCCGATCGATACAACCGGGCGCGCGCCGTTTGGAGCAACCGCGGCCACTGGTTCGATCTTCCAATTTCTCCCCACAACCCACGTGTGGACGGTGGACTACGCGGGGACCGCGACGGCCAACCTGAGCGATCAAGTCACCTCGGCGTTCTCTACCGGCGTGCAGTTGAACGCGAGACAGCGTCGCTCCATAACGGCGAGCGGTGACGGCCTGGTTGCCAGCAACATCAATTTGGTTGGTGCCGCGGCGAACACTACGGCCGGCGAGACCTTCTCGGAACAGACATCTCTTGGTGTTTTTTTCCAAGAACAGATCGGTTGGAGAGATCGGCTCTTTGGGACGGCGGCCGTGCGCATTGACGACAACTCGGCGTTCGGCTCTGACTTTTCCCTGGTGGCGTATCCAAAAGCATCGCTTTCCTACGTCATTTCGGACGAGACCTTCTTCAACCTGCCGGGTATTGACCAGTTAAAGCTGCGGGGCGCGTGGGGAAAAGCGGGTCAAGCCCCACTTCCCTTCACCGCCGATCGGACATTCACCGCTGCCGTGACGACCCTTGATGATACCGCCGTCAATTTCCTGACACCGTCGGCATTCGGGAACGCCAACCTGAAGGCAGAAACCGGTCGCGAGTTTGAGTTGGGATTGGATGCGTCGCTCTTCAACGGTCGGACCGGTGTTGAGTTCACCTATTACGACCAGAAGACTAACGACGCGCTCATCGCCGTTCCGGACCCACCGTCGAGCGGTTTCAATGGTGAGCACTTTGAAAACGTTGGAACGATTACGAACACCGGTCTCGAGTTCCTCTTTACTGGTACACCGGTCGTCAGCCGAAACTTCGTTTGGGATGCGTCGTTGACCATCGCAACCAACAAGAATCGACTCCAGTCGTTCAACGGGGCGCGCGATGAGATTTCGTTTGGCGCATTTGCCCAGGTGCAAAAGCACATCGAGGGCTTCCCCCTTGGCGGATACTGGTCAGCAGACGTCGAGCGTGATACAAACGGTGACCCCGTCTTGGTTAACGGTGCCGTGAACGTTCTCAACGCAACGGATGAGAAAGAGTTCGTCGGTCCTTCGCTGCCAACGCGCGAGGCGTCACTCACCAATACCTTTACGCTCTTCGGGAACCTCCGATTGTATTCGCACTTTCAGTACAAGGGTGGTGGGTTCCAATGGTGCGCGATCTGCTCCATTCGCTCCCGGGTCGATCAGAACACGCAGACATTGAACGACCCGAACGCCGACCCGGTCGATCGGCTGGTCGAGCTGAGTTTGCAAACCAAGTCTCACATCTCTAGATCAGATTTCATCAAATGGCGGGAGCTGTCGTTGACATACACGCTCCCCACTTCGATTGGAAGCCTTTTTAGAGCCGATCGTGTGAACTTCACCGTTTCCGGTCGCAACTTGTTCGTATGGACCAAATATGAAGGAACGGGTGATCCGGAAGTCAGCTTCTTCACGCGAACCGCAGTAAACGGAACGTTTAGCAACAACGGTGGATTCAGCCGCCTCGACTATGCGTCCCTCCCGCAGGTCCGTCGTCTGGCGGGCTCCGTACGGGTAACTTTCTAACAGAAACTGTGCAAAATCATGATAAATAAAAACACATCACGGTCACTCGGAGCGCTGGTTCTCGGCATGATGCTTTTCGTCAGCTGCGATGATTTGCTTCAGGTGGAGAACCCCGCCCAGATACCGATTACCGCACTGACCGATCCACTGTTGGTTGAAGTCTTGAAGAACGGCGCTATCGGTGACTTCACGGACATGTACGACGATCCGTTTATCTGGCGTGGCAGCATGTTCACCGACGAACAGATTACAGGCATCAACTGGGAACAGACGGCTCGTCTCAACCAGCGCATCGTGAATTTCGACGAAGGCGATCCGGATTTGATGTTCTCTGAGTTGAGCGAATCGGTGCGCCAGAGCGAAGATGCCGCAACCAGAATACGAGCGTTGATCGCCGATCCGTTGCAAAGCCTCGATCTCGCCACCGTTGTGGCGTTCGCAGGCTACGGTTATACCGTAATGGCCGAGGCCATGTGCGAGTCGGTGGTGTCCCTGTTCGATGAAAACGGCGAGCTGGAGTTTGGCACCGGTCTGGAAACGTCGGCTCAAATCTTTCTGCGTGCGATCCCCCACTACCAGGAAGCGATCGCGATCGCGGCTGCGGCAGGGGACGCCGACATTTTGAACCTTGCAAGCGTCGGGTTGGCACGGGCGCAATTGGGCCTGGGCAACTACCAGGAAGTGATCAACGTCGTGGCGAATGTTCCGACGGACTTTCAGTACTGGCTCGAGTATTCTGACGCGTCAGCCGCGCAAAACAACATTTTGCGTAATCGCGTGACCGGCTCCAATCACTCTATCGGGATGCATCCCACCATTCTTCAAACGGGACCCGGCGAGGCATTTGGCGACCAAGATTTGGTGTCCGGTCAGTCTGATCCGCGCATTCAGCACACCACCTCTTGGCGACTTGCGACGTTGGGTGGACAACGGCACCGGTGATTTTTTCCCATCCGGCCCGCACGCGAATACGCAGTGGGGAAATTACGAAAACGCACAATGTTTCCCTGTACCTCTCGAAGAGTTCGAGGGGAACCCGAATCTCCAGGGCCAGCAGCCGACGAGGCCAAATGGGTGATGCAGGACGGTAGTTTAGCGACTTTGATCAAGCGGCATTGATCAAAAGATGTGGTGAAGGCGGTAGGTTGGAGCGTTAGCTTCTCTTACCGCCTTTGCTGTGGGATGGAGCTTAACCTGGACACTAGAGCGTCTGTAGGAACTGTATCAAGTATTCTTGCGTGACCCGGTTCAGCGCGGCAAAGGCGTCGCGAGCACGCTGCGCTTCGCCACCGTGTCGCAGAATCGCGTCGCGGATACTCAGTGCCCGCCCGTGGTGCAAATACACGTTTCGATAACGTAAACCCATGAGGATTCCGGTTCGCAATTCCGACGGCGTCGCGGTAATACCGCACACGTCGGCGAGTTCCGGTCCCAGATCGTGAAGGAGCAAATCCGAATAGAGTGCCACCGTCTCTTGATCGAGCGGGGTAACGTCACTTGGTCCAGTTTGCATTGACGGAACGTGACAAGATAGACACCCCAACCCGTCAAACATTTGCTCCCCGCGCACGACGGCTTGACGTCCCTCCACTGAAATCGGGACTTCGCGTTCTGGCGGGGCCAGGAAGCGGATGTAATCGGCCAGCAGTGCGATAGTCGATAAATCGACCTCCGGCTCGGGAGTTGGATCGGTTCCGTCTGGGAAGGGCTCACCGCTCACGCCTTCCTCTTTAGGATTGAGGGGGGTCGTCAGTCCCATCTCGAGACGTAGCGCAGATTCTACGAAGTCGAAGATCGTCGCTACTTCGGCTTTACGGCCGAACCTTCCTAGCTGGCCGTCGGCGGCGCGTGATGCGCGCCCGGACACCCCGTCCCCATCTGCGTCGGTCGGATCCGCTCGCGCAAGGACGGTTTCAGGCGGGATCATCTCAACGAGACCCAAGCCAAAAAGAAATGTAGGTGTGAAAACCCCGAAGTCGGTGGCCTCGGGAGGACGCAACTCATCCTCGATCCCGTGAGCCAAAAGAAGCGGCGTGGCTTGGCTACGGATGTTCTCGCCACCGACCTCGGTGAGGCGGTCGCAACCCGTCTCTTGGTCAAATCTGGTCGCTTTCCGAACGCGTTGTTCGCCCGTACCGCCGCTCGCGGGAAACGTGTGGCAGGCGCTGCATTGATTCTCATTGAAGATTGGCCCGAGGCCCTCCTCCGGACTGTAGACCTTGTTGAACAGGGCCTCACCTGCGACAAATCGGGCTAGTTGTGTAGCGGTCAGGCCGGCGAGCGGCACTCCGGGCTCGATCGATGCTACGGTTTCGGGTGCCTGTTTGCACGCCATGAGGCCAATGATCACGAAGGCCACGGAAACGGCTCGAATTGAAACGTTGCGCCTAGTGGAGATCACGACCGTTCTCATGCCCTTCTGGTCAAATGCCGTTGCTTTGTGCTGTTTGATGGACTCGGCATCACAGCCTGAGCACCGAGATTGTCGCCACCACCCTCAGCGTGCGTCCACGCGCAGCGCCACCGATTCCCATGATCCTGTGCGGTCATTATGGTTAGATAATCCTGCATGACGGAGTTGTCGATGTCCCGCCTCCAGTTCTTCATACTATGCCTCCGACCGACCGCCCTCGCGATGTTCCTCATGCCGGGCCTAGCATTGCCCCCAGCGATTGCTCAAACGCTCCACGGCCGATTGCTGGACGTCGACGACAACCTGCCGATCGCATCCGGTTTTCTCGAGTTTATTGGTGAAGACGGTAGTCTGGTTGCCACCACCCGTGCAGACGAGGACGGTGTCTTTCGCATCAGGGTTCCCAAGGCCGGCGTGTACATGGTAAGGGCGAGGCGCTTGGGTTACAGGGCTTGGATCGACGGGCCCTTGGAACTTGGCGAGGACGAGGACCTTCAAGTGGAGTTTCACCTTCGTAGGGTGGCCACCGAGCTTGATCCGATCGAGGTGACTGCCAACGCGGACGTGCGTTATCTCAACGCAGTGGGGTTTTACACACGTCAGCGGTCTGACTTTGGGCATTTCGTGACGCGGGATCAAATCCAGCGCAGGCAAGCCCACCGCATGACCGATCTTGTGGCCACAGTCCCGGGTGTCCGCCTCGTGCCGCTGCCTCAGAGCGCCGGGAAGGCCCAGGTGCAGATGCGGGGCAGCAACGTTTCGCAGGGAAATTTGTGCCGGCCGCGAGTGTTCCTGGACGGTCTGATCGCCATTCGCGGTGGATCGGGCCCGCGTCGTCTCGATGGCGGCGATGTGGGGGACATTGGAGACCAGGAGGGTCCGGCGGGCTCAGGGGGCAGTTCGGAGCCGAACCTGGACGACGTGGTGGTGCCCGACGATATCGAGGCGCTGGAGGTCTATAGGAGCGCCGCGCAAGTACCCGCGAAGTTTGGCGGAGCCGGTGCCTTTGCCCAGTGCGGAGTCATCGCCATCTGGACACGTCGTGGCGCCCGGTAATTCTTCCTTTCATCGATGCAAAACGCTCAGGCGTAATCCCGCCGCGGTCATACTGGAGATGACTTTTTCACACACCTGGCAGCGAAATCCGTCGCGGTGAACATCGCATCATTTGCCAGGATGGTCGTGTCGGCGTTGGCCTCGACTAACCCGAAACCATAAGTGAAACATGTCGCGCATGCATTTGGTTTTTTAGGTTGGTGTGTCCGATTCTCATCATGGTCCGTGTTGGTTATGCTCAGTAAGGGTGTTCGGAAGGAGATGGGCCGTGATACCACGCAACGCAAAACACAACATCGGGTTGACCGGTTCAACCGTACAAAGAATCCGCGGTAAGTTACTCGACGTACAAAACGCCCACCCCATCCAGGCTGGTACTCGAACTGGTAACCACCGACACGACTCTCGGAGTTGTTTCATGCAATGGGAGTTCGCCTTGTGTCACTCGCGCGATGGTTGGGCCAAGTGACACCCATGCTACGGGGCAGTAAGTTGGTCGGGGGAAACCGCAGACCACTCATCTTTATCGACGGCTTTATCACGGCGCGAGGTGACGCGGAAGAAAACCGGGTCGTAGTGGCCACCGACGATGAACGAATCAACGTAACAGATTTTACAACCGACCCAGCGGTTGACAACCCAGGCTTCGACAACATCACGTCAGGGCGCAACATCGAAGCGAGCAAGGTGTACCGCTCATCCAACCAGGTTCCAGCACAGTTTCGTGGAGCTAGCATGCGACAGGCTGCGGCGCAATCGCCGTTTGGACCCGGGCGCGCCCGTTGATCTTGCGACCATTCGGCATCGCGAGCGCCGCACTGTGTATCCACATCGCGCCAGCGCTCCACGCACAAGTTGCCTATCAAGCCGCAAACGCACCAACGACGATCATACCCCGCCGAGATGGGCTCTTGAGCCTCGATTTCGCTGAGGCGAGTGTGGGCCTGACTTTTATCCGTGAATCACTTTGCGACGGCGACTGCCAACCAGCGGGATTCGGGTTCGCGATCCACCTGAGTGGCGCCGCACGAAAAGGGCAAGGGGGCCTCTTTTCGCAAGTTGCGTTCGTGCCCGGCTGGAAGACTGGCGCTCGCATCACTTACGCGTCGAGAGGAACGGAGCGGGCCTACAACGTATTGTTTCTCGGATTCTCGTTTTCAACGACACAGCGTCGAACCTTCGAGATCAATGCCGACACAACTGAAGCGCGGCTAGACGAATCGAGTCAGCACGACGTCGAATTCATGGTGGGCTTCAATCACGCTTTTGATAACGGGTCTATTCTGGGGGTCGGTGCGTTGAGGCGTAGAGAGTTCTCAACGCCCGGGTTGTCGGCAGCACAAGAAGTTTGCGTTCCGGGCACGCAACAGGGGAGTTCCGTCATTTTCCCCCTTTGTTCCAATCGATACCGTGGACCTCTGGGCGATCGATGGCTCACCCAAATACGAGCGGACGTCATTCGACCGTTGTTGGTTTTAGGGAACGCCAAGTTGAAACCCAAATTAGCGCTGATAGCGGCGGCGTCGATCGACCTTCTCGAACAGAGTGATCCTGTAAACTTCGGCATCGGACCGGCGATCATTCCTTCTATTTATGACGGACATGTGATCACGAGTCTGCTGCTTGAGCTGTACGACGCATTCGACGCCAACGGCATAGCACCAAGCTTTGGTGACCGCTTCGTCGTCAGATTGGGCGTCAGTGTGCCACTGGAGGTACTCCTCGGAACGTAGATATGGACCGGCGTTCCTCTTATCATTTCGCCGTAAACACATAAAGATCATTCAGGGCGCTAACGCCTCCCAACCAGTCACCATAAACGATCGATGCGAATCCAGATTCTCGTCTACTGTCTTACTCTCACGGTGTACTCTACATCGGCCCACGGCCAAGAGCCCATCGTATGGGGGGACCATCTAAACTTCCACACATTCTCGATCGCTGCGATTGACCCCAATACGGGCGAAGTCGGAGTTGCCGTCACGACGAGAGTACCTTGCGTCGGCAATGGCGTGCCATGGGTCCGGGCCGGTGTGGGAGCGGTGGCAACCCAAGCGTCCACGCGAGTTGCATACGGAAACGAACTTTTGGATCTCCTCGAAAGAGGACTGTCGGCGGACGGCGCCCTACGTCAGGCAGTGAGCGCAGACAATCGTGCTTCGCGGCGGCAGGTGGGCGTGATCTCAGTGGACGGAACCCGCGGACAACACACCGGCGATTCCACGTCCGCCTGGGCCGGTCATCGCGCCGGACAAAATTTCGTCACTCAGGGCAACCTCCTCGTGGGCCCTCAGGTTTTGGCGGCCGTGGCAGAAAATTTTCAGTCAACGGAAAACTCGAATCGACACCTGTCCGATCGGTTGATTGAAGCACTTTGGGCTGGTCAACAGTCGGGCGGTGACGCACGGAAGGGTCGACTCCAATCAGCCGCAGTCGTCGTTGCCGATTCACGCGAAGGAATCTCG
>JAZDDD010000645.1:0-4225 GCA_036679545.1 Gemmatimonadota bacterium
GAATCATAGACGGGGTCCTCACAGACCTCCCACCGACCGGGACGTGCAACCGCGCCGCACACCTATTAAGGAATACGGAATCAAACACCCTGCCGGGGGCGGCGGCATGCACGTCTGGTAAAACTGACGATTAGACAACGTGCCATGACGCCACAGTTCTTGTGGTGTTAGATGCTGTCTTCGCTTGACACCACAAGAGCGCGAAACCTTGGTCCTTAGAAAACCGCAAACCCTTAGCCACTCGAGAAGGCGATGAAGGCGATTGTCCAAGAGATGTACGGATCCCTTGATACCCTCGAGTTCCGAGATGTTAGTACGCCAGCGGTCGGCGATGATGAGGTTTTGGTACGGGTACGCGCGGCGTCGGTCCACCCAGACGTTTGGCACGTCATCCGAGGGCGGCCCTATGTCCTGCGCTTGATGGGCGCTGGGTTGCTCAAACCCCAGAATCCGATCCCCGGTACCGACATGGCGGGGGTCGTCGAATCCGTCGGGAAGAACGTGACTCAGTTGCGGAAGGGTGACGAGGTATTCGGCGAAACCATCCGCACCCACCAATGGGCCCACGGCGGCTCCTTTGCCGAATACGTGTCCGTTCGACAGGACTGGTTAGCACTGAAGCCCGACAATATCTCGTTCGAACAAGCCACCGTCGTGCCCACGGCCGGGTTCATTGCCCTAATCAACCTGCGAGGCACGAACCCGGTACGGCAAGGGCAAAGGGTGTTGATCAATGGCGCCGGGGGCAGTGTGGGATCCCTCGCCTTGCAAATCACGAAGGCCTGCGGTGCGCACGTGACCGGCGTGGACAGCACCAACAAGTTGGGCATGCTCCGCGCTCTCGGTGCAGACCAGGTCGTTGACTACACACAAAAGGACTTCACACGGCGCGGCGAACGCTACGATCTCATCGTCGATATTCCGGGGAATCATCCATTTTCCGCATGTAGACGCGCGCTGGAGTCCGACGGACATTACGTGCTCATTGGCCACGAGGGATTCAGCGGGCGTGGCCGGCGTTTTTTCGGACTCCTCCCCCGGTTCGGGAAGCTCATCTTCCTCTCCCTCTTTCTGAAACAAATGCGACGACCGGGCAGTAGGACGCCTAGTAGGAAAGAAATCGTGACCATGCTCCGGGAGCTGCTCGAAGCCGGTACAATCACGCCGATCATCGACAGTACCTACCCGTTGCGGGAGGCCCGCGAGGCTCTCCGGCACATGATCGAGGACGAAACACTGGGAAAGGTGATCATCACGGCGTAGCGTTGGACACCTACCAAGTTACGTGTTCGTGCCGACATTACCGGTGGTTGTCGTGGCTAGTCCAGACCGGCCTCGCGAATCCAGGCACGCCACGGCACCACACCAACAATCTCAAAGTCATCACCACTCGGCCGAACAATCACACAGTCCCCCTCACCGACATTTCCCGGGGATCGGCCGAGTGCATTTTGCATTGTACCGATGTGGGAGATAACGACGAGGTTGCCACCCCCCACCGGAGTTTGTAACACCCCGATGCGTTGCTCGGTCTCACGTTCGCCATATTCGCTGCCGTTGGTGTGCCAGATGCTGTCGATCACAACGGGTTGATCGAACATGAATTCCGCCGTCCGGCGTGCACGCTGCATTGGGCTCGCGACCACCCTCGCAATTGGGATCTCGAGTGTACGCAACGCGCGGCCGATGCGCCGAGATTGCCGCTGGCCTTCAGGTGACAATAGTCGCTGCGTTGTTGAATCGGCATAGTCTACAGGTTCCGATTCCTGCATACGCGCTGTGATCGCATGACGACATAACATGACGGTGCCACCCGCTTTGACCTCGCCAATCATAGCGGTCGTTTTGGAGCGTTGCGCCAACAACGGCGTCGGGTTGGCCAACGTGACTGTCGCCAAGGCGAGGCAGAACCCGATCGCCAAACGGCGAAACCGATTGGCGGCACGGAATAACGAAGTCATGAACCACCTGCTGTGCCGGAGGCGAGACGTTCCCACTCCTGCACGGTGACATTGGCAATGACTTCCGGTCCGCCACTTGACGGCCGTAGCACCACACAGTCGCCTTCTCCCGGTTGCCGGTAGCCAAGCGCCGAACGCAAGATGCCCTGGTGCGTCATGAGAACGCTGTTACCGTCGCCAGGGTTGCGGTTGAAACGCTCGCGCAATTCGCGACGGGAGTGACTCCCGTATAACATCCCGTCAGGTGTGGCATGATCAAAGGCGAGTTGGGCACTTTCCATCGTTCGCGCATACGCACTGGCATGTACATCTCCGATTGGGATATTTAATCTCTTTAGTGCGCGACCCAATGATCGTGCCTGCTCTTCGCCTGCGCTAGACAAATTTCGTTGCGTTGAGCGGTCACTCAGGCGAGATCGCCCGCTTCGATTCCCGCTGCGATCGGTTATCGCGTGGCGACACGCGAGAAGGTGGCCGCCCGAACGCAGAGCCGCAAGAACAACATGGGACCCGACACTACTTAAGGTTGGCAAGGCCAGCACACGATTCCGAGTGCGCTGTCGAGCATTCAAGGGAGCGGCCACGATCATCACCATGACAAGGGTCGCCAGCACGCGAAGTATCTTCATGAATTGTCCAATTTGGAGGAGGTTTGCGACGCGATGAGCATGAGCATCAGCGCCAAGATTAGCGGTGCCGTGTAACTGCCCCCACGTTCAATCACTTCCCAAAACGGCGATCCGGCAACTGCGAACAACATCTCCGTACCAAGCTTCCATGCGGCTATTCCGATAAAAAAACCCGGTGTCACTTGAACGGCCGCAGCCACGGCAAGCCCAATCTCGAATCCACCCAACACTGGCGCCATACTAGACGCCACACCAATCGCAGTGAGATGTTGAGCAACGATGCCGTTTGCACCTGTCACGGCAAGCATACCATGCCCAACGAGCAACAACACGGTCGTCGCACGGAGCACGGCCGCTATCACGGATGCGTCCAAATGCGCGAAATCGGTAGTTCGTATCCGCATGAACCAACCACGACGTGTACCGATTCCAACGGCCAATAGAAACGCCAGCGGCACGCCGTAGTTGCCGGCACGTTCTACCAATTCCCAGACGCTTTCGCCCGTAAGGGGACGCAGTGCAGCCGTCCAAACCGCCCAACCCGTTATGTACAACAGAACCACCCGACGTGGACTCACCAGGGTAACGACGCCGAGCATGATATCCATGACGCCAATCAGAGGCATGAGTGTGAAGGCGGCTTCCGACCCGATCCCAACGAGCCCAAAATATGGCAGCCAGGCCTCTTTGGTGATGACACCAAACACGCCGTGCCCAATGAAACACATCCCCACACCGATCCGAAAAAGCCACTCGACCATGATGGTGAGGGACATCATTCTTCCACCGACCAACGGGATGGATAGTGTGGCTCGTATCACTCCTTCATCTGGTGGCGAATGCATGTTGTCAGCGTAAGACAAAGGGACCCGGAGTAGGTGGCGGATTGGTTGGAGAGTTGTAAGGGTCCGTTTGCCGCAACGTAAGCAAGGTGTAAAGACACCATCATAACTCACGTCTCGCGACTCGGTGCGTCGAGCCTTACCTTTTGCGCCTGGCCGCAGGACGGGCCTTAATAATCGTCCAGCCCACACCGGAGTAGCAGATGTCTAAATCGCCCGACCTTTGGCGCCCAACCAGCATCGTTTTGAGCACGTTGACGCTGGCGCTGTTTGGGTCACCTGGCGCCGCCCAGTCGGGCGCCGAAACCGCCCGCGCCTACCGTCAATCGAACGAAGCGAGCATTGTGAGGGATTTTGCCGAACTGTTGAGTTACCCCAACCGCGCCGGTGACACCGAAGACATCCAACGCGCCGCGGAATACATCCGGGACCGGCTCATCGAAGAGGGTGTCACGTCCGAATTGCTACAGATCGACGGAGCGCCGCCGATCGTTTACGGTGAACTGAATGTCCCGGGCGCTACGCGAACACTGGGTATCTATGTGCACTACGACGGCCAACCCGTCGATCCGTCTAATTGGACCACCCCGCCGTTCGAACCTACGCTTTTTACCGCAGCCATAGAGGCGGGTGGCGAACCGCGCTCGATGCCCGTGGATGGCGAGGCGGTTGATCCTGAATGGCGCATCTACGCTCGTTCGGCGGGCGACGACAAGGCGCCGATCGCCGCCATCCTTCCAGTGCTGCGCGCATTTCGCGAAGGAGACGTTGCCGCCACGTCCAATTTGATCTT
>JAZDDD010000646.1:0-3059 GCA_036679545.1 Gemmatimonadota bacterium
CTGGGGGACGTTCACCGACCTCCCAGCCACCGTGTTCCAACCCGACATCATCGGTTACTCCGGCGTGGCGGTGTGGATGTTGTTGTATAGCGTCATCATCCCCACGCGACCGCGCCGGGCTTTGCCCGCATTGCTTCTCTCCGCCACGGCGCCGTCCGTCACTTACCTGCTCACGATTCGTTACGACCGGGCGCCAGTGCTCGATGCGGGGCCGTTTTTCTCCACGTTGATACTCCCGTACTTGGTCACAGTGGGCTTCGCGTATCTCGCAACGCGTATTATCTACGGGCTGGGACGGGAGGTGAGCAAAGCGCGGGAATTCGGAAGCTACCGGCTGGAGGAACAACTCGGTCAAGGCGGGATGGGAGAGGTTTGGCGCGCAAGTCACCGGCTGTTGGCGCGGCCCGCCGCAGTGAAGTTGATTCGACCGGGCGCGATTGGCGATGATCCGACGGCGGTCGACACTGCCATCCGCCGTTTTGAACGGGAAGCACAGGTGACGGCTTCACTACGCTCCACCCACACCGTGGAGTTGTACGACTTCGGCGCCGCCGACGACGGCTCGCTGTATTACGTCATGGAATTGTTGGACGGCATCGATCTGGAGCAGATGGTGCGCCGGTTCGGCCCACTCGAACCCGCCCGTGTGGTCCACCTCATGCAACAGGCTTGCATGTCACTGGCCGAGGCACACGGACTTGAGCTGATCCACCGGGATATCAAACCCGCCAATTTGCACGTGTGCCGGTTGGGCACGGAGTACGACGTGCTCAAGGTGCTGGATTTCGGTCTCGTGCGGCGCTCGAGCCCGGACCCCCGAGATTCCACGACCGTGCCTTTGGTCGCCGGCACACCGGCTTTCATGCCGCCGGAGGTTGCCATGGGAGACGACGCTGACTGTCGCGCGGATCTCTACTCCCTCGGGTGCGTGATGTATTGGATGTTGACTGGTCACCAGGTTTTCCAGGCTGCGTCGATCGCCGAAATGCTCGCCGCCCACGTGCAGCGTAATCCCGAACCGCCAAGTGTTCGGGTTGACACCGTGCCGATCTTGCTCGACCAGGTGGTGCTCAAATGTCTACAGAAGGACCGACAGGAACGCTTTGCGACAGCATCAGAATTGATTACTGCGTTGGAGAAACTGCGCATAGAGCCATTGTGGTCCCAGGCGAACGCCGCGGCCTGGTGGCTCAAGCACCGCCCGGATTTACGGCGCGTCAAATCGTCACCACCCAAATTGGGTGTCGATCCAGTCAAAGATTGAGTCCCAGTACGCAACGCGTGGCCCGTGGCCCTGGCACATCTCCCCGTTCGGTATCATCTCATGGTTCGCGGTCTCGAACACGACCCACGAGTACTCTCTTCTATGCTGGTCACGCATCGTCTCGAGCGTCGCGATTGTAGCATTCACCGGGTTGCTTGTGTCCCGACCCCCAAAGAACCAGAAACCCGGATTCGACATCGCCCGCAACGCGTCCCGTGGGTCGAACCCGCTCGGCTCCGCTTCACTCATACGCCGCGCGATCTCGGCAGCCGAGAGTTCGGTCGGCCGGCATTGGTCATCCCCCGTGAGCTTGCTGAACAACACCTCCTCACCGACCGATACCGCAGCACCGGATCCGACGACCGTAAAAGCAACGTCGCCCAATAGGACCGCGGCGAGTGGGAGAACCCAACCACCCTGGCTGTATCCGTACATGCCAACGCGGGATGCGTCCACGTACGGGACGTCGCGCAACATGCGTACGCCGGCGGCTACATCCATGCTCATCAATTCGATGGAGCCGGATCCGTTGAGGTTGCAGCACGATCCGTCCGACTCACCGACGCCCCGTTTATCGTAGATCAGCAAACCCCAACCCCGATCGACCCAGGCGCGTTGCACGAATGGCCCCACGCCCGGACGGGACCACTTCCCGCTGCCGAAATGTGCTATGACCGCCGGGAACGGACCGTCTCCCAGGGGAAGAAGTAGCGTACCCACCAGTTTAGTACCGTCGCGGCTTTGCCATCGGAGATCTACCTCGCGGTGCGTATCGAACACTCTCTCGTCGCCGATTCCAACGGGCTCGGTGACGGCACCACACCCCACGAGAAGTATGGCACACGCCCATGCGATTGTCTTGATCATTCCGCTCATCTATTTACTCCTCATTGAAGAAGCATTGGATCTCACCGCTTCATCTCCTATAGCGTCTTTTCCGGCACACACCCGCAACGCCGCATTGCGGAGTCTGGTGCACAATGTCGCTTTCCAAGTTGAGCAATGCGTTCAGTCGTACAAGTGAGGTCCCATGACGGCGGGTAGTCGCCCTCGGTACTCAAGGGACCCAATTAACGCCGATGGTCACGAGTTCACCTGTCGACAAACATCGGCAACGTCATAGTTGGAAGGGATATATGAAGAGATGACGATAACCTTCTCTTCGATCGTTGAGTGATCGATGGTAACGAGTGATGGCAGCCCGCGCGTTGACCCGCTTGAATTCCGTCGGCTCACTCTTCGCGCGCACGAGTTTCTCGCGGACGTCCCGTTGCATGACGTGTGGCGTTTTCGTCTTTACGGCGGTGGACCCGATGCAACGGTGCGGGATGCGATCGTCCAGTTCGTCAAACAGGAGGCGTCCGGAATTAGTCGATCCGCTCGTGTGTTGTTCGCGATCAGAGCCGGCTTGGGGCGCTTGTTCGGGTGGGATCGCGAAGATCCGCGTGCGCACAGACGGTCATATGTTCACCATTTGTCGCCGGAAGATCGCAATCGATCCACGGACGAGCCCGGCTCGCCACGCGGGTTCTGGAAATGCGTCTACACGTTCGACCATGAGGCGCTCGGCGAAGTCATCAACCGAACCGTACACGCGTTCCTTCTCTTCGCGCTCGAGCCGGCACCCGATGGATACATTCTTTATTGGGGGATTTACGTAAAGCCGGTCAGCCGGTTTACTCCGTTCTACATGGCACTGATCGATCCGTTCCGACGGCGTCTGATCTACCCAGCTCTCATTCGTCGCTTTGAGACGGCCTGGCGTGCATCAGTCAATGAACAAGTTGAAGATCTG
>JAZDDD010000647.1:0-4477 GCA_036679545.1 Gemmatimonadota bacterium
CGTCTGCCCGGTGCCATCGGGGTTCATCACGAAGATGTCCGAGCTTCCGTTGCGTTCTGACAGGAACAGAATCTCCGTCCCGTCTGGTGACCAAACGGGGAGTCGATCTCGACCGGCAGCGTTGGTAAGTTGGACAACCCCGGATCCGTTCGAGTTCATGACATAGATGTCATAGTCCCCGTCCCGAGTGCTCGTGAACGCGATCTTGGTCCCGTCCGGCGAGATCGAAGGCCGTTCGTCGGAGAAGTTCGGGTTGTTCGTCAGGTTCTCCATCCCGGTTCCATCTTCGTTTATGATGAAGACGTCCGTGTTGAACACTCCGGTGTCTTTGTCGCTTTCGAAGGAGATCTTGGTGGTCAGGGCCGTGACCGCTGAGACATCACTTGCGTATGCGCTGCCACTGATCTCCGTGCCACCAAGTGTGATCTCGATGTCGTCGGCGCCGTTTGCGGTGGGTGTATAGCTCGCCGAATACGTTCCATCGGCGTTGTCTGTTACAACCAGCACACCGGGGTTTGCTCCGGTCACGGTTACCACGACCACGGCACCGCCCGTGGTAACGTTGTTATTACCGGCATCACGTGCTTGAACCAAGATGTCAGTCGGTGTTCCAATCGTTCCGTGCGGTACGATGGCATAACTGTTCGCAGCGCTCGCACCGCCTGTGGCGACCACGCTCGAGTACGGACTGCCACTAATCGGGGCGCCGTTCATGGTGATGGCCACGTTGTCGGTCCCGGTGACAGCCGGAGTGTAGGACGCCGTGTAGGTGCCATTCCCGACGTCCGTTACCGCCGGCGTCGCAGTATTGGCCCCCGTCACGCTGATGACAACGATCTCACCGCCGGTGGCCAGAGGTGTTCCCGTACCATCCACGGCCTGCACGACGATCGCTGTCGCTATGCCCACGGTTCCGGCCGGAACTGTCGCGGTGGACTGTGCGGGATCGGCTGTACCGGCACCGACCTCACTTGTGAACGGGCTGCCACTGATCGCGGCACCATTGAGCGTGATGGCAATGCCGTCGGTGCCAGCTGCGGCTGGTGTATACGACGTGGTGTACGTGCCGTCACCGTTGTCCGTGACCGTCGGTGCCACAACCGTGTCGCCGCCGGTCGTGCGTGAGTTCCCGTTTGCGTCCTTCGCCGTGATCGTGATGTTGGTTGCTGCGCCCACCGCGCCGGAGGCTGGCACGACTGCCGTGGTTTGTGCGGCGGCGGAAGCGCCTGCCACGACAATTGTCGTGTACGGACCACCTCCAACAGTGTTACCGTCGATGGTCGCTCCAAAGTCGTCGGAACCAACGGCTGTCGGTGAATACGTAACGGTATAGGTGCCGTTGCCGACGTCAGTCGCCGGCAGGTTGACCGGATTGTCTCCGATAACGAACACCACCACAGTTGAACCGCCCGTCGGTAGTTGATTCCCGAATGTATCGCGTGCCACCACGGTAACGGTTGTGTCCGTTCCGGCCGGGACGGTGTCCGGCTTGGTGATCGTACTCTGGCCTACGTCCAATGCGCCTGCCGCAATAACACTGGTGTACGGGCTGCCACTGATGCCGGTGCCGTTCAACGTGATCGTTACGATGTCACTGCCCGCAACTGTGGGCGTATAACTGGCGGTGTACGTTCCGTTACCAACGTCCGTCACCGTGAGGGCATTGGGATTGGCGCCAGTGACGTTCATAACGACGTTCTCGCCGCCGGCCGTCAGTACATTCCCGGCGGCATCCCGTGCCGTGACGGTGATATTCGCAATCGTTCCTGCCGTTGTATTGGCTGGAACACTGGCGGTTGTTTGCGCGGGGTCCGCGCCGCCTGCCGAAACCGTGCTCGTGAACGGACTGCTATTGATTGCAGTACCGTTTAACGTGATTGCCACGTTGTCAACGCCGGTCGCGGTGGGTGTATAACTGGCTGAATAGGTGCCGTCCCCGTTGTCGGTGATGGCCGGTGTCGCGGTGTTGGCGCCGGTGATGTTGATGACAACGGCCTCGCCGCCGCTTGTTTGCTGGTTCCCGTTCACATCGCGTGCGGTCACGACGATGTTCGTTGCCACGCTGGCTTGACCATTGGCCGGAACGACGGCCGTACTTTGCGTGGGATCCACTGCGCCGGGGGATACGGTACTGGCGAATGGGCTACCGCTGATTGCGGTACCGTCCAATGTGATGGCAATATTATCTGCACCAATAACGGTCGGCGAATAACTCGCGCCGTAGGTTCCATCGCCATTGTCAGTAACTGCCGGTGTGACCGTGTTTGCACCGGTGACGTTAACCACCACGGTTGCACCACCTGTCGAGAGCACGTTACCTGCGGCATCACGCGCGGTCACCGTGATTGTCGTCGCCACCCCCGACGTTCCAGTCGCCGGGACGGTTGCGGTACTCTGTGCCGGATCGACAACACCCGCTCCAATCGCACTCGCGAACGGACTGCCAGCGATGGCCGTGCCGTTGAGTGTTATCGCAATGTTGTCGGCACCGATGATACTCGGCGTGTAACTCGCCGCATACGTGCCGTTGCTATTGTCGGTCACGGTGGGTGTCGCCGTGTTGGCGCCGGTAACGGTTATGACAACCGCATCGCCACCGCTCGTTGTGTTTCCATTTGCGTCCAGAACCGTCACGGTGATTGCCGTTGCGGCGCCGGCCGTCCCATTTGCGGGCACGGTCGCGGTGCTCTGTGTTGGATCGCCCGGACCGGCGGCAACCACACTGTTGTATGGGCTGCCACCGATAACGGTGCCGTTTAGCGTGATCGCAACATTGTCGTTACCCACGGCCGTTGGTGTGTAGCTGGCGGAATACGTACCGTTGCCGTTGTCGGTCACGGTTGGGGTTGCCGTGTTCGCGCCGGTCACGGTGACGACCGTTGCGGCGCCACCGCCGGTTACTTGGTTCCCGAGGGCATCTCGTGCCGTCACGACAATGTTCGTGACTGCACCAGCTACTCCCGCGGGTACGGCCGCGGTGCTTTGTGCCGGGTCCAGGGCCGCTGGTGCGACGGTGCTGGAGAACGGGCTGTTGGCGATGGCGGTGCCGTTCAACAACACGGCAATGTTGTCGGTGCCGGTAATCGTTGGCGTGTAGCTGGTGGAGTACGTACCGTCGCCGTTATCCGTGACGGTGGGTGTTACCGTATTGGCGCCGGTTACGTTAATGACGACCGCTTCGCCCCCGACGGAAAGATTGTTCCCCGCCGCGTCCTTCGTTTGCACCGAAATGTTGGTTGCCTGACCCGCTGTACCGGCCGGAACAGTGGCGGTGGTCTGGGCTGGGTCGGCCGCACCCGTTCCAACGATGGTTGTGAATGGGCTGCCGTTGATGGCCGTACCATTTAGTGTAATCGCGACGTTATCGGTCCCCGCTATGGTTGGCGAATAGCTAGACGAGTACGTACCATTGCCGTTATCCGTCACAGAAGGTGTTAGCGTGTTCGCACCCGTGACACTGATGACCACGGTGTGTCCGCCGCTTGTGAGCACGTTCCCGTTTGCGTCGCGCGCGGTCACACTGATCGACGATGTGCCCCCTGCAAGAGCGCCGCCCGGAACACTCGCCGTGCTTTGCGCGGCGCTCACTGTGCCAGGTACCACGTTGCTGGTAAACGGACTGCCGCCGATTGCGATGCCGTTTAACGTCACCGCAATGTTGTCTGCACCCGACGTGGTGGGTGTGTAGGTCGCACTGTACGTCCCGTCGCCGTTGTCGGTAACAGCGGGCGATGCGGTGTTTGCTCCGGTGACGGAAACCACCGTCGTCGCACCGCCGGCACTCTGGGTGTTGCCAAAGGCGTCGCGCGCTTGAACCGTGATGGACGTTGCGGTACCCGCGATTCCACCGGTCACCGTCGCGGTACTGGCCGTAGCGTCAACAACCGCCGGAATAACGATGGTAAAGGTCGGCGAGTTGCCAACCGGGGCGCCGTTGATGGTTACTGCGATGTTGTCGGTGCCAGCAATGGTCGGTGTGTAGCTCGCGGTATACGTACCGTTGCCGTTGTCTGTGACTGTTGGAGCCGCGGTGTTGGCGCCGGTTACCGAAACCGCAACGATTTCTCCACCGGTTGTGATGATTTGGTTCAACGCATCCCGAGCCTGCACTGTGATCGTGGCAGCCGCTCCTGCCGTCGTGTTCGGTCCTACCGCCGCAGATGAGTTCGCGGGATCGGTGTTTCCTGCACCAATTTGTACACCGTTCGACGCCGGGCTGCTGAGCGCACCCGCCGCGAAAGAAAGCGTGCGAGTTCCCGACATACCGGTGATCGAAAGATTCGTGAACGTTGCCGTTCCGTTCGTGTCGGTATCGACCGACGTGGTGCCGCCCAACGTACCTCCACCCGTGACGATGCTGACTATGACGGTCGTGCCGGCCACCGCGGCGTTGTTCCCGTTGGCGTCCACCAGTTGGACGACGGGTTGTTGTGGGAGAGCCATGCCGCTTGAGGCTACTGTGGAGGGCTGTTGGGTG
>JAZDDD010000648.1:0-2106 GCA_036679545.1 Gemmatimonadota bacterium
TCTTCCGATCTCTATCGACACAAGCAACGCATGGGTGGAGACTTAGCGATCGCATTACGGTTGCTATTGAATGATGCGTTTTATTCTCGTCCCCGCCGGTATGATGTCGGTGGCCCTCATTTGATTGATTCTCTCAATCTCCTGAAGTGGTACCACCGAGGGGTGCCGATTCATGAACTCGCGCAGTGCCATGCCACGATCGGTTGTTACAATGTCGATCCGATTTGGTTGCACGTTCAGGATGCTGCGATCCGTAAGACGCGCGAAACTTTCTAACGATCGTCGTACGACATTGACACGTTGTGACCAGTTTTGTGCGGCTCCGTAGCCGAGGATTTGGTATATGTTCCCACCATAAGAAATCCACACAACGTTGCCGGAAAGGTCACCTTGTTGAGTGGTCGCTTGAAAGTTTCCGGCTACCGCGGGGTTACCGTTGATGGACGTGCGACCACCGGATCCCGAAACACCTTCCTGATTGTAAAACTCTTGGGCCGCCGCTGTTTCGGACGGTGCGGTTGTTACTAATGTTAACTGTATGATCGCGTCTTGTTCCGGGCTGACCGCCAAGACGGCTTGTGTTTGATTCGCCGTCTGCCACCCGGTGGGAAACGTTATCTGGAACGCTAAGTCAGGGTGGAAGAAAGCATTCTCTTGGAAAAACCCGGCTCTTGGATTTTTGCCATATGGCATGCCATCGATTTTTTCGAGATATTCGTTTCGATTCACGACGTAGTTGTCGTAGTTTTGACCAATTGAATCAATCTTCGCCTGAATACGGGCTTCACGATTTAACGGATTGGGGTGTGTCGACAACCATTCGGGCGTTCCACTGCCACCCGCGGCGGCTGTGACGTTGGCGAGCATGGCAAAGACTCCGGGCATCGGTCGTGGATCGTATCGCGCCCGCGTCATATACCTGAGTCCTAGGTCGTCGGACTGCCTCTCATCACTTCTTCCGAATTTCAGAAACAACAGACCGAGTCCACTGCTCGCGGCACCGAAGAGGTTTTGAAGATTTGGCGCGAGGACGGTGCCCGCCACAAGACCGACCTGTGCAAGTTGCGCGCGACTCATCTGCTCTGCGGAATGACGCGCGGTGACGTGGCCAATCTCGTGGCCCAATACAGACGCTAGCTGTGCTTCCGATGTGAAGTGTGCCAGGATGCCACGAGAGACATAGATAAAACCACCCGGCAACGCGAATGCGTTGACGATTGGATCGTCTACCACCTTGAAACTCCAAGGCAAGTTGGGTTTCTCTGAAAGCGCCGCCATCCGCTGTCCAATTCCGTTCACGTACGACTGGAGTGCTGGATCTTGAACGAGGCCCATCGACGCAACAATTTGCGGATCCGCCTCCAATCCCATTTGGATCTCTTGTGCTTCGCTGACCAATGACAGCTGACGCTCACCGGTGGCGGGATTCACGGCGCAGGACTGCCCCATGATGGCCCCCGATAGGAGCGCAATCTGAAGGAACCTCGCTGAGGTGCATCGTTTATGGTCTGGCATATCACGTATGATTGAAGTGAGTATTCCAAGCTTGCGACGGTAGCCGGCTTGAACGGCTCTCAAGTATACCGGCGTGGTCACCTGAGGCGCCACGGTGAGTTCGCTGAGAATCATAAGTAATTGAAACCAAAGTATTTAGGGCGTGTCGCCGATTTGCAAAGACAAAACCGCCATAACGTGTACGCGTCAGATCAGCCAACGCATGCTAGTTTCGCACGGTTCGGCGGGCGATCTTTGTAGGTGCTGTCTTCATGTGTCGATTCTTGAGGGTTTTTGATGGTTTCGAGTTCGAAGCTCGAGCACGATATCGATCTGCGCACCGCGGAAGACGTGTCTGAGCTACTGATCGAAATGTTTGGACCGGAACCCGGGACAAAGTCGGGTGTGATTCACGTTGCCGCGGTGGCGGGAGACAACGAAGTCCTTCGCATCACAGACCAGACACCCAAGAGTCAGCACGACGCCTTCCTACTGAATGTGTCAAGAGCCCGAGCGAATGTCATCGTGACGACTGGTCGAATCCTTCGCGAAGAACCCAACTTGACCCATGGTTACCTCGGCAATGAAGATATGCAACGCAGCCTGGCATCC
>JAZDDD010000649.1:0-2651 GCA_036679545.1 Gemmatimonadota bacterium
GGGTGTGAGGCCCAAGTTGGCAGTGAACCCGAAGTGCCGAATCCTCCACAAACGGTTTTGTCGTTTGCGGCGCACATTCAACCAATATTCACGGGGAACTGCGCCTTTGCGTCGGGATGCCATGCGGGTCCGAATCCCCAACAAGGAATGAATCTATCGGCGGGACAAGCGTATTCGAATGTCGTCAACGTGTTCTCCAATCAAGTGCCGAGGTTGCGGCGGATTGAACCTAACAATCCGGACTCGAGTTATTTGGTCCTCAAGCTTCAAGGAGTTGCCGGGTCGGTGGGTGGCTTGGGTACGCGGATGCCTTTGGGGGGGCAACTCACGCAAGCCCAAATCGATACTGTGCGGGCTTGGGTGGCCGGGGGAGCACTTAACAACTAAGTCGTTGCCGACCGGACCGGATGTGGCACCGCTGCCACACGTTCTGGCGTGACTCTCGTCACCGCAAAAAGACGGGGAACGTGCCTTCTTGATTGGTACGCAGGAGTGGGTGGCCAGTTTATCAACGATCTCGCCGATACCAGCACTGACGGAAGATACCGCACTCGACTGCGTAGTCAAAGTTCACACTCGTTACATGTAAGATGGACGGAGGGTTAGATGTTTGTTTCGAAGCGCTCAGGGTGGGGTGGGTCGCTTGTTGTCGCCGTAACCGTTACCGCGTCGGGGTGTTACGACGCACTCTCGGTCGGTGCGGTTGGTGCCCCTAACGGGCCAAGTCGCGCATTCGCGTCCTGGAGTCCAGGTGCCAACGATACGTGCACACAGCAAATCCACGATCAGTATGCGGTGATTGGCCCAGATGGCAAACTGTATCCGACGTGGCACCCACCCGTTGATCCGAGCGGTTGTGCTTTTGGGCACGAACACGGACGGGATCCTCGTGGTTCGGACCTATTCTCCAAGCTCGGCGGAATTCCGTTTGGGTATGCGAACGAGGTCGCGGACTTTTTTGCCCCGCATGTGGGGTTCAAGATTGAATGGGAAAATGATGTCAAGATGTCAGTCGGTGGAGGGGTTAAGTCGAGCATATTTTCGATCACGTGCGATGTTCTTGTGGAACTGCACCAGGGTTCGGCGGGAGCGGGATCGTTCATTCAACCCCAGCACGAACTGTCGTATCATACCAAGTGCAACGACGGTACTGAATTGGATTTCACCGTACTCTCGTTGATCGGAAACGCTGGCGAGTTCGTGAGTTCATGTACAGGTGACGCGGTGGCAGTAGCTCCGGGACAACCCGCAGGCGCCCCCGACGGAGGCGGTCGCCGCAGGATTCCCGATCGAGCCTGTATAGAACAACACATCTTGGTTCCGGACGGTAACTCTTCAAATTTCCGTTCAGGCCTCCGCGAGAGCTGGCAAATGTCGCAAAGTATCCGCACGGGGAATGGGAAACGGCTCGCAAGTGTTGGACCCTACTTTAACGTTTTCAATCCAAGCCGGTACCACGATCCGAACAGTCCAAACCTGGTGGGGCGTCCGATCGACTTGTGCTTCGAGATCACTGCGACCGGAGAGCGCGCACAAGGTGGGCCGTGTGAAGGTGTTGTGGCCGGTATGACATTCGATGATCCCAACTCACCCTTCAACGGTGCCCAACGCGATGTGGATATTAACTCCATCCGCATCACCAACCGTGACGGTCCACAAATTTGGTATACGGATGTGTACGGGAAGAATGCCAGCCAGCAGCCATTCGCGGGATCGATAAAACAATTCATTGCCCAAACGGACAATGAAGCTGTTACGCCATCTGGACCCAGTATAGGAAGAGATCGCGATTACGGGGCGGCGGGCGTGCACTCGCCCAACTGATACTGCCTCCGGCTAAGAGGCGTGGTGCCAAATGGCGTCGTCACACGCCGCCGAATCGGGCTGGATCAGGTGGAACCAGCGGTCCGAAGTCTTCCTCCACTCCCCCTTTCCGTTGTCTCGAGCCGCGTTGGCGGCGTTTCCTACGGGCGGCTCGAGAAATGGCGGAATTTGGTACGTTCTCATTTGCTGATAAGGCCGTGATTTTTGGAGAGATCAGTGCCATGTTCGAGAATTGACGTAAAGGTTGGTCGCGATTGGCCGGTTGCGACGTCCTCTTGGATTGGCGAAGACCGCAAGGCACTAAACACGAACGAAAATCTTCCCCGAACGTTATAACGACACGCGTGTCTCACCCGCGAACCTGACGTCCATGCGCAGCGTGTGAGAACCGCCGGACGTCACATCACGTGCATCGCCTTGGCTCAGGTCGATCGCCTATCCGCGAAATCCTCCGTTACCTTTTGGATCTCAAGTCCGTTTACCAAAAGTACGAGACGTGTTGGAGGTCGCTGTTGAAAACATGGGAGTGGTTGACTGTCGTGGCAGCCCTTGTCGCCGGACTACTCACCGAGTCAGTCGATCGCATAACTGATCCGGTGAGGAGCGCTTGTCCAAACCAGCTGAACCTGTGTACAGCCCTGGGGGTCGCTGGCGGTAGACCGGCGCAACAGGAGATCCGCCAGCCCAATATGGCTCGCGGGACCAGCTGCTGGTGGTAGGTAACCGTGTCCACCCGCATGCACGGTCGAAGATCACGCGGATCCGATGACACTCAATCTGGTGAGAGTCGAGAACACTGATGCCGCAAGTGATGACGACTTAGATCG
>JAZDDD010000065.1:0-2026 GCA_036679545.1 Gemmatimonadota bacterium
GTTGGCGAACTGTTGCAATTCTACGTCGCGGGCTTGCCGCTGGTTGTCCACTTCCAACCGGATGTCGAGTAATTCACGTCGTTGGGCCCCAATTTGGTTTTGGAGCTGTCGGATGTCCCCCACGATCCGGCGGTCTTGCCTGCTGACTAGAAAGAGGTATTTGTAGCGGCTCAGCAGGTCGCCGAAACTTTCCGCCGCGAGGAGCACTTGAAAAGCCCAAAGGGTGCCGCGTTTGTATATCTCGGTGACACGCCGCGTGAGCACCACTTCCTTTTCGGTGACGGCGTCCTCGGCCAGGACGAGTTCAAACGTAATGGTGTCGAGCTGAGTTGAGAGCCCGTTGATCTGGCGATCGAGTTCACGCACCAGCCGAACGGTGGCGGTTCTCTGCTGATCCAAGTTGGTGAGTTCCGTCGTGACGTCCCGTGCCCGGCCACGCAACGTGGACAACTCGGATTGGAGGGATTCGCGTTCGTCGCGAATTTGGTTTAAACGATCGCGGTTTTCTCTGATTTGCCGATCTATGTCGCGTCGTTGCGCATCCGCCGGCAACGAGACCGCGGTCATCAGGGCCACGACCGCAAATACGATGGACTTCATACTTTGCGGAGGTGTCGTCCCACGCTAGTTGCACTAGCGATGAGTCCAAGTGCTAACCCGAACAGGACAATGAGAGCCGCTTGGCCGAAGGAAAAGAACGACACTTCGAACAGGGTCCGGTTGATTGTATAAAACGCGGCGAAATTGAGTCCTACCGCAGCAAGCCCTCCCAAGGCGCCTTTGAGACCTCCTTCAACCAAGAAGGGCCGGCGCACAAATCCGTCGGTCGCTCCAACTAACCGCATGATGGAGATCTCATGGGCTCGTTGCAGCACCGACATACGAATGGTCGTGCCAATGATGATGACTGACGCGAGTGCAAACGCACCACCGATCAAAAGTCCCACAATGCCAGCAATGCGGCGCAACCTGTCGAGTTTTTCCACCCAGTCCTGGCCGTAGCGGATGTCTTCGGCAAACGCGAACCCGGACAACCGTTCGGCCACGACTTGCGCCGACTCCGTGTTACGGAATCCTGGCAGCAGTTGAACTTCGAGGGATGCGGGGAGTGGGTTTGTCTCGAGTTCCGAGAATATTCCTTGGAACTCAACCAGCTCTTCGCTGGCGCGGAGTAACGCTTCTTCTTCCGTGATGTAAACGACTGAGGCCACCTCGGGAAACGCCTCGATGTCTTCGATGGCGACCGTGGCAATCTCGATTGGAGTCCCGCGTGTCAGATACATCACGATCTCCACGCGTTCCTCTATGCTACGCAACGTGTTTCGAAGGTTGAGCGCAACGAGGGCGAACAACCCCACCACGAAGAGCGCGAACGCGATGGTCGTGATGGACAGAAGCGACAATGCGGGCCAACGGCGAAAAGTGAGCAACGCTTCGCGGATCGCAAGGTTCATCGGACTGTCTCCTCCAACTGTTCGTCCACGGCTGAATCGAATACGATCACGCCGTCCTGAAGTTCCACTGAGCGGTAGTGAGTTTGACGAACGAGTTCGAGGTTGTGTGTAGCCATCACCACGGCGGTGCCGTTGGCGTTGATGTCACGGAGAAGTTGAAAGATGCCACGTGTCGCTCGCTCGTCGAGATTCCCCGTGGGTTCATCGGCAAGGATGACGAAGGGATCGTTTACCAAGGCGCGCGCAATGGCGACACGCTGTTGTTCTCCACCTGAAAGTTCGTTGGGGTACTGTTGCGCCTTTTGGATTAATCCGACCTGTGTGAGCACCCGTGTCACTTTCGGTCCGATGATCGAGCGACGAGAACCGGTAACCTCCAGGGCAAACGCAATGTTTTCTTCGGTTGTACGGTCCGTGAGTAACCTGAAGTCTTGGAAGACAATCCCGAGTCTCCGCCGCAACTTGGCGATGTCTCGATTCGACAACGTATCGGTGCGAAAACCGGAAATTCGTACCTCGCCTTGGGTCGGAAGTTGGTCGGCGTAAATCAGGCGGAGGATCGTGGATTTGCC
>JAZDDD010000650.1:0-7787 GCA_036679545.1 Gemmatimonadota bacterium
GTGTGCCCAATTGCGGGTAATGATTTCGATGAAGATGGTCGTGCGCGTTGATCAAACCCGGGTGAAAATGCCCCTCACCCAGCGATAGCTCAAAATCACATTCGGCTTCCGGTGATACCATGTAGCGTGCGTGAACTGCTATCCGTTCCCCGGACGTCGTGGTGAGGCGGAAGCTCACAATGTGAAGCGGAGTGCAAGGACAAGCGGGAGTCCCTCTTGTTCGGCATAAACCCTTTCCCGACCAACAGCTTCGTAAAACGACCTGACGCTGGGACCCACGACCGAATCTACCTGTCGATCCAGACGCAATCCGAACTGACTCGAGGCCACGATGTGTTCGGGAACGGTGTGGCAAAAATGTTCGACGGTATGACGAAATCCCTTTGCATCATGGAATGTTCGTTTGTGTCCGTTGGATGCTGCCTCGGGATGAAAATCGGTGACAATCACAGTCCCGTTGGGCTTGGTGACGCGGGCCAGCTCCTCGTAGGTCGATAACAGGTCTTTCACATGCCCAATTACCAACCGGCACCACACAACGTCCATCGATTCCGTACACACGGGAAGAGCACGCATGTCCGCCGCCGCGGTCCGGCCACGGGACACCGCGTCACGGTTTTCCTTCAACATGTCTGCGACGAGATCCATACCCACCGCCAACTTGGCGTGTGATCCGGCAACTGCCCGAAGACGCCGGCCCGTGCCGCAGCCGACATCTAACAACGCCCGACCTTTTAGCGCTGGAGTGAGGCTACGCACTGTGTGCTCGTCTAGCACCGACACCGGGTTTTCTACTTCGTAAGTTGGCGCCCAAAGTCGATACGCACGCGCCGCGGCAATACTCCCGCCTCCCATCTTTGCTGCGTCATGCACGCGACTGACCGGGTCTCAGGTGTCCGTAGGCCTGCGGGTCGTCCGCTTCGCTCCTGGCGAATCGACGAACCGCACGGAGCAACCATGGATTGTCGTACACGCCCTGTTCCCAGCGTCGCTTTGCCAGCACCCGCGCGAGTTGCTTCCCCCAGTTCTTTGTCTTCGTATCGTTCACCGATGGGAACCGTGACTTGAGCACCAAAGCGAAATCTTCAACACGCGCCTTGAGTCTGTTAGGCAGCCAAGCAAGTTTGGGATCCTCATGTGTCATCCAACCAAGCCACTCCGGTGTTGTCCATTCTTCTAACGTCTCGGGCGTACCCTTGAGCGGATCAACATTCCCGTACGTACTGCGACGTTGCGGCGTGGGCGTGTAAAAATATGTAATCAATTCCATATCGGGGTTGACCGACTTCAACCGCCTCACAAAGTCGAGCGTATTGGCAATATCGGCTTCGGGATCGTCGGGGTCACCCAAGACGAACGAAAACTCGGGCACGATGCCATAGAACCGGCACTTCTTTTGACATTTTCTTCAACACGGCGTCGGATCCCGATTCCGCACCCAGGAAGACCATCCGCAAACCAGCACGTCGCAAACTTTCCCAGGTACGGTCGGACATGCGCAGCATCGCATCTATCCGGGCCTCACACCACCACGTGAGATCGAGCGGCTCGACACGGTCACAGAGTTCGCTGGTCAGCTCTTCTTTCAAGATGAAATTGTTGTCGTAAAAATGGATCGAGTCCACCCCGTGCTGATCCACCAAATATCTTAGGTTCGCTTCGGTCCGCGCCGGGTCTTCCACTTTTTGGCGGCTACCATATGCCGCGATGACACCGCAGAAGTTGCACGAATACGGACACCCAATCGACGTCTGATAGACAGCGCTTCGCGCACCGAGAGCTGTTGGATGGATGTATTCGTCAACCTCAATGTGATCGTAGGGTGGGGATGGAAACTCGTTGGGCGACTTCCAGGGCCTTTCGCGTGCGATCGAGGCAGTTCCATTGTCGGCAAACGCCAAACCTGGCACCGACTTAGGATCTAGGTCGCCCCGCAAAACCTTCAGTAGATCCAGGAACGTTTCCTCGCCCTGGCCACGCACTGCCCAATCCACGTACGGCGCATGCACGACTGGTTCAGGATACAATGACGGGAAATAACCACCCCAAACAACCGGAACGTTTGGATATTTGGTCTTTAAGTTCCGCGTGGCTGTCACCGCGCTTGTCAGCTGTGGGCCGGGCATGACCGTCAGCGCGACCAATGACACGGGATCTGACGAACCCAATCTGGATTGAATCAACGCTTCGAGATCGCTCGTCACATTCACGTCGGGCCGATTGCCATCGACGATGGTCCAGGTCTCCGATGCAGGTAACGCTGCACCAAGAGACATGATGGAAAGCGGGAACCGCCGGTTCTTCGGCCTGGTTGCTTTCGGGTTTACGAATACAATCAAGTCACAAAGTCCACGAATCGGTTAAGCAACCGACACACCGGTGCGAGTGAAGGTCAAAAGGATATGATCCCCCAAAAAAGCCAGTGGTCTACCAACGACCCGGTCCAGACCCTCCAGAGCGTTTACAACACGCGGAAAACGCGATATGCCAGGCTCGGCAGCACTGGGAGGAACGAACACACCGATACCACGTTTGGTCCGCAACGAGAAATATGGTTGGAACGCTCGCGCGACGGACAGAGGATTAGGATACCATACGGGGAAATCATGTCCGTTCAGCCGAGCGTTTACGGCACTGCCGGAGCGTAACCGGCGAAATGCGTTGGCGAAATTGCCTTGACTCAGTTGCACGATGATCTCACCAAACGAACACGACCCGAACATAACGAGCAGAGCCAAACCTCCGGGCTTAATCAACGCCGCCAGCGCACGCCCAACGGGCGCTAGATTTTCGACGCAATTGAGTGACGCAAAGTTAGAATAGACTCCGTCGAACGGCACTTCTATCGTTTGGTCATCCAACAAATCGCTCAAGTTTTCTATCCGAAGCGACCGCACGCGGACCACACGCTCGCAGTCACGCATTGCGATTTTCTTGGCGGCCACCGCCACCATGCCCTCCGCACCGTCAGTCAACAACACGTGTCGCCCGCGTTTCCCGAGGAAAATTGCATCCTCCCCGGTGCCGCCTCCAATCTCGAGCAACTTGCCGCCTATGGGAAACGAACGGAGTAGCTGCTGGCGGACGGCACGCCGCTGCGCCGCCACGCTCAATAGCTGACCAAATCTTTCATCAAACGTTGGCGCAACGCTGTCGAAGGCGCGTAATGCCGCTGCTTGCTCGTTTACCACGTCGATACGACTCCTACCGCGACCTCTTTCGGAGACCTAACCGTCGTTGCATACTGAGGAGTCGCGTTGACATTTGGGGGAACACGTCGCGTTGCAATGTAGTTTCGGAAGTGGGGGAACGGAGTATTTACCGGCCTTACAATTATTTTAGCCAAACTGTTGTCTTTTTCCTCGGGGAAGACGGCCGGCGGGTGCGTGCGGCAAGCCATAACATTGCGGCAGGCAGCATCGGCTGAAACAACGGCGTGTGATCGAATGAATCGTAATCGACCCGTACTTGTGGCACATTCGTACTTTATGCGCTTCGATCCGAAACAGTGGGAACGGATGGAACCGTATCTGCCGTTGGGTACCCTTTCTGCCGCCTCCAGCCTACGAAGAGAAGGCCACGATGTCCACGTCTTCGATGCGATGCTCGCCGACGGTGTGGAACAATTTTTTGCAACATTGGATCATGTGCAACCCGCGATCGTCACGATCGTGGAAGACAATTTCAATTACCTCACGAAGATGTGTACAACCCGGATGAGGGACGCCGCGTTCAGGATGATTCGCGCGTGTAAGGAGGCCGGATGCCGCATTGCAGTGAACGGATCAGACGCAACGGACAGAGTGGCAGACTATCTCCAGGCGGGCGCCGACGCCGTCGTTATAGGAGAACCCGAAGAGACACTGGCGGAACTGGTGGCCACATGGCGCAGTGATCCCGCCGCCGCGTTGGTGGGTATCCCTGGATTGGCCTTGTTGACATCTCAAGCAGCGCCTTGGCCAAAGGTTGTACGGACACCACCGCGTGGCAGCATAAACGACCTAGATGATCTTGCACCGCCCGCATGGGATCTGATCGATGTCCAACCCTACCGGGACAAGTGGAATCATTCGCACAATCGGTTTTCCTGGAACCTCGTCGCATCCCGCGGTTGTCCATACAAGTGTAACTGGTGCGCGAAGCCGGTTTTCGGATCCAGGTACGCGCAGCGCTCGCCAAGGAGCCTTGCCCTCGAACTAGCACACGTCTTGGATAAATACCGACCTGATCACATCTGGTATGCCGACGACATCTTCGGTCTGACTGGTGACTGGATTGAGTCGTTTTCTGCGGAAGTGTCACGTGTTGACGCTCGCGTCCCGTTCATGATGCAATCTCGCGCAAACCTGATGACCCCACGTGTTGTTCACGCGCTGCAGACAGCCGGGGCCGAAGAGGTGTGGCTCGGCGCCGAATCTGGATCTCAGCAAGTCCTCGACGCCATGGAGAAAGGCACGACGATTCAACAGATCCGAGATGCCACGCACCGCCTACAAGACGCCGGTATCCGCGTGGGGTGGTTCATCCAACTCGGATATCCCGGCGAAGAATGGCCTGACATTTTGAAAACCAGGGACTTGATCCGCGAAGCGCGCCCCGATGACATCGGTGTTTCCGTTTCCTACCCACTACCGGGAACAAAGTTTTTCGAAAACGTGAAGAACGAACTTGGCCCAAAAACCAATTGGAGAGACAGCGCAGAACTGGCGATGATGTTTCGCGGAACGTACTCGACGGAAATATATCGTCGCACTCGAGACGTGCTGCACGCGGAGTTGACCACAAAAGACGGGCCAGGGTTAGAGCGGGAATGGGACCGGCTCGATAACCTGCGGCGACGACACAACTCGACACAACTCCTTCACGCGAGTGGATAACCTACAAGCCGGCGCTACAAAGCGTTTTCGCGCAGCCTATGCGGAGCATCGCCGCCGCGAAGGACGGGACAGAGGGAATCAGACACAGCAACTGCCGTATGTGGCACCCGGACCGTTGCAAAAGATGTGGGCGGTTCGCGCACGATCGTTCGAGACCGCAATGCACCGGGTGGTCAAGCCTTTCGAACAAAGAACAAACAGGCCGCTACGGGTGGTGGACCTGGGCGCAGGGAACGGTTGGTTTACGTATCGAATGACCCGGCGAGGTCACCACGCAGTCGCGATCGACGTTCGGTCCGATAACATCGATGGCCTCGGGGTGACAACAGCACGCCGACAAGACAACGTTGCATTCAAGAAAGTTGTTGCAGATTTCACCCAACTCGCGGTGGCCTCCGACTTTGCAGACATCTCCGTGTTCAACGCTTCTTTCCACTACGCAACTTCCCTATCCAAGCTGCTGGCCGAAACGGTACGTGTCACACGTGCCGGTGGCAGAATTTTGATCATCGACACCCCGTTCTACGATTCACGCAAGGCCGGGGAACAGATGGTGGCGGAAAAGAAACAAAATGCGACGGCGGTTTTCGGAGATCTGGCGCGTGACTTAACCGCAATTTCGTTTCTGGAATTTCTCACGCATACCCAGCTCGCCGACGCATCACTGCCCCTCGGCATCCAGTGGGTTCGTCACAAGGTCCGCTACCCCATATGGTATGAGCTGCGTCCGCTGCTGGCGCGGTTGAAAGGAAGACGCCCGCCGTCTCGTTTTGACGTCTGGGAGGGAATAGTTACCTAGTCGCCGAGACGGCCGTGATACATGGCCTCGAAGCGACGAACCGTCCAGTCCGCGTCGTGTTGTGCAACCTCCGCTTGAGCCGAACTGGCCACCGTAACACGCCGTTCGTCATCACGTAAGATTTTTCGAATCTCCGAGGCAAATTTCACATCGTCGTCGGACTCAACCGCCACGGCACCTTGGGGCGCCCAGTCAGCAATATGTCCCACTGGTGAACCGATGGTTGCCACCCCGCATGCCGCAGCCTCCCGCGCCACAAGCGGACCGGCCTCATGGCGCGAAGTCACAATGTGCAGATGCGCGGCCATCATCAAAACACGTACTTCGTTCTGCGGCAACCACCCATGAAAAGTCACGAAATCCGAAAGCCGTAGTCTCGAAGCGAGTTGATGCAATTCGCCGTCCCGCGTGTCCACGCCAACGATGTCCAGATGAAAGGGGAAATCGGTGCTTTTGAGTCGCGCCGCCGCGCGCAACAGAAGCGCTTGGTTCTTGACCCGGTTGATACTGGCAACATGTATCAATCGATACGGCGCCTCGGCAATGGGTTGAGGTTGTTGCAATGGCCAACGTTCGAGATCCACACCCAACGGGGTAGACACCGGGGTAACGCCAAGCTGCTCGACGTGTTTAAACATCCCAGAACTTGCAACCGTGACACCATCCACACCCCGCAGCACGGTTCTGACAACGAACCGGCCCTTTCGAGTCCGGCAACTTCCGTAGTCTATATCTGGCATGGACACCAACTCACCACCCGCGACGTGAACATAGACAGGGCGGCGTATTAAACGTGACGCGACAAGCGCTACCGCTCCCGGAGCGGATGCCCAAAACGCGTGCACCACGTCAAAACGGCGCCGCCGATGCGCACTCCAGATCTTCCGCACCACGACCCAGATAGCATGGCCGTCGAGAGCGTGTACTTTCGCACCCGCGAATTCGAAACATGGGGGTTGACTCGTCTGCCGCAGTGCAAATACCTCTACCGAATGTCGGCGCGCCAATCTCTCGACAATCCAGTGCAGGCAGGGGATTCGATGATCCTCGCGGGCCCCGTCGAGACCGCCCGGAATTACAAGACAGATTCTCAAACCGCCAGCAGATCTCGGACGAGTGGGACGGCATCGGCAGCCCGTGCGGAAAGGGTCAAATGCCAACCACCGTTCGCGGCGAGCCATTGCAGTACCGGAACGCGCTGAGCATTCAAACGATCGAATCCAGCCTCCTCGTCACCGGCCAGCAACAAGAGGAGTTCGTCAGCATCAAGGGGAGTCACGCCAGCAATTTCCCCGCGTCCGAGCACACACACAAGAGGAGCCAGGTCGCATGGATCGGGAGAAGGCGCGCCCTTTAGATGGACCACAACCTTCCTCTTCCCCGTCGAAAGCGTGCGTGGAGTCATCGTCTGCAATTCCGGGAATTCAGCCGCGGCGGCCGATAGCAAACCGATGCTCCTGCGATGAAACCAAATCCTTGGCTCGGGATGGAGTTGTACGTACACGGCATCATCGCTAAGCATCTCAAGACCCGTACGGTGCAGTGCGTAGGCCAACGTGCTCTTTCCGCTACCAGACCTACCAACCAGTAACACGAGACGCTGACCCATCGCCACCGCGCTGGCATGTACCGGACAGCGGTCAACGGAGGTCGTGAGCATCAGCGTCAGCGTATCGAAAAGACCGGTGCGGAGGTGTTCGGTATGTTCCAAGAGTGCGGTTGCCATGTCTGCTTCGGCACAGGCGCGATCTACGTCCACATTGGCCGTACAGCCCTGGGCCGTGACGACAAGTTGGTTTACTGAACGTAAATCGTAGCGAAAGTTTGGCGCGTCCTTCTCGTCACCTACTCCTCTGAGACGAATACTGACGGTGAACGATGAATCGGTGACTAGCTCCGGTGGCAAACGCCGCCAGTACCCATACCACGCTTCCAGCAACGACAGGACGCGTCGGCTATTCGTACAGTAGGTCACTGGATGCCCAAACACCGGCGCCGTCACACTGTGCGGTAGTGATGTGCGGCAATCGAGTGGATAGGATGTCGTCCCATCGCTCATGATGACAGGACCTTCACCGCAGGCAGATTAGTCCACGCTCGCCACCGCACCC
>JAZDDD010000651.1:0-2331 GCA_036679545.1 Gemmatimonadota bacterium
CCTTGAATTGCGGCTCGGTACTGATCAACCAGGGATCGAATGTCGCGTTGGTCGGCTGCGGGGTTGGCTGCCGGTGGATTCGGCGTGCTCGGCTCGGCGGCCAGCACGGTCACTCTGGCGTTTGCTTGTTGCCCCTCGATGGACGCCGTTATGGTGACGTTGCCGCCCCTTACGGCTCGTACGTTCCCGGTACGCGTGACCGTTGCCACCGAAGGGTCATTTGAAGACCAAGCCACATTCCGACGCACCGTGTTGCCGGCTTCGTCAATGAGTGTCACGCCGAGCTGAACGGTCTCCGCTATGCTGAGTGTGTTGGTTGCGGGCGAAACGGCGATTCGGGCAATTGCGAGAGGCGCAACCGTGATCGAAACGGTATCTGCGACTCCTTCGACGTTCGCGATGATCGAAACAGTTCCTTCGCCCTCTGCCCGTACGGTTCCTTCGGAGGTCACGGTAGCCACACGGAGATTACTGGACATCCAAACGGGGTTTCTTCCCGTCAAAGCGTTCCCAGACGCATCGGTTGACGTGGCGGTGAGGACGACTTCGTCGCCGGGACGGGCCCGCGAACTACTTGGATTCACGGTAACACGTGCGACACGGGCGGGTGCTCGTGTTTGGTTGCGTGCTCCTCGGTCTTGCGGCGGCGGTGGGGTAGAAACTGTTACGGGCACGGCAACTGAATGGGTACCGGCCCGGGCGACGATTTGGGCCCGCCCTGGCGATAGTGCCGTCACCAACCCGTCCGTGGATACGTTTGCGATGTTTGCGTTGCGCGACTCGAATGTCACGTTTGGATCTTGAATCGTGATCCCCGCTGAATCCACGGCGATAGCGGTGAGCATCACCTCTTCGCCCGGTTGCAGCGTCGCGGCGCCGGGGCCAACTGTCAAATCCGCAACGGTGGTGGTCGATGGTTGACCCGGTAATCCCGTAACGGGTGCCGGTAGAGTTGGGGTGAGGTTCTGTGTGCTTGGTTCGCCTCCACCGAACGAGAAGATCAACCAGGCGGCCGCGCCGAGTACGCCGACTCCGGCGGGAATTCCCCACGCCAACTTGGACTTTGAACGATCACCGGGAACTGGTGTTCCCTGCCCGCTTTGCATCGAGGAATGTGCGGCGCCACTGTCCTCGATTTCCGGGATCGCGACCCCCGTGGGGGTGCCACGGGTCTTGAATGCATCCGGTCGAGGAACTGAACTCTTTGGTGTTTGGAACTGCGCAAGTAGCGCTTGATTGCCGCCGCTCTTCGCAAGCGATACAAGACGCGTGCGAATGGTGTCGTCCATTTCGCCAACGCCGATGGCCTCAACCGCGGCAGCCATCGTCGGGAACCGATCTTTGGGCGCTTTGGACAACATCCGCATCACGGCATTGCCGAGTGGTCGCGGGCAGTCCGGCCAACTCTCCTGTATGGGGGGTGGTGCCTCGTGTGTGTGTTTGTACATCACCGTCATGGCCGAGTCACCCTCAAACGGCAATTGGCCCGTCAACATCTCGTATGCCACCACGCCAAGTGCGTACTGATCCACCGCACCCGTGAGTTTCAGGCCTGCGCATTGTTCGGGACTCATGTAGGTGGGTGTGCCGACCGTTGCCCCAGTCATGGTGAGGCCGTCCGCTTCCATCACTTTGGCGATCCCAAAGTCGGTGACGACTGCCCAGCCACCCTCGTCCAGCATGATGTTGCCAGGTTTTATGTCGCGATGAACGACGCCCTTGGTATGTGCATAATCCAGCGCGCTTCCGACCTGATTGAGGATGGTTTGTACCATCGGGACCGGAAGCTGCCCTTCTTCGCGGACCACCGACTCGAGAGCACGGCCCTCCACGAACTTCATGACGAAGAAGAGAATCCGCTCGCTTTCCTTCACAGCATAAATTGGAATAATGTGAGGGTGGCTCAACGACGCGGCCGTGCGGGCCTCGCGCTGAAACCGTTCTCCCATGCTTTGGCCGGAGCGGAGGAGTTCGGGCGATATAACCTTGATCGCGACTTTGCGATCAAGGGCAATATCATGGGCGAGATACACGTTGGCCATGCCGCCTCGGCCGACCTCAGCGATCACGTCGTAAACACCGAGGGTAGCCTGACGCAGGGTCTCGAACAGGGCTTGATCGCTCGAGGCACGGGGGTCCACCTGAGTGGCTGCGAGGCGCGTTGGTTCCGAGTCGCTGCCTGCGCCCGATACACCCGTCAAATCGGATCCGCACTCGAGACAGAATCGTGACTCAGGGGGTACAGTCTTACCGCACCTGGCGCACTTCGTTGTTGCGTTCGTCATAGCGGCCCAGATGTCGGGCCATCCCCCTTGTAACGACCTACCGGGT
>JAZDDD010000652.1:0-4461 GCA_036679545.1 Gemmatimonadota bacterium
TTTGCAGTCGTCGCGCTTCGGACGGTTCGTCACCGCGTGGGCGCGATATTCGTTGCGAGACACGATGAGACCTTCTCAACTGATGAGGAGATGCTTTTGTCGTCTTTGGCAGATTGCGCGTGTGTTGGCTTTGAGAACGCCCGCCTGACTGAGCAACTACAGGCCCGCGCCGTCGATCTCAGACGAAGTGCCGAAGAGTATAGTTCCCTCTATCACAACACGCCGGTGATGATGCACTCCGTCGACGATGACGGAAAACTGATTCGCATGAACGATCATTGGCTCCGCATATTGGGGTACGACAGGAAAGAAGTTCTGGGGAAGCGTTCAGTGGATTTTCTATCAGACGCATCGCGAACGGTCGCGTTGGAGTACGTCTTCCCCGAGTTGCGGAAGTCCGGCTTCGTCCGTGAGATCGAGCTGCAGATGATCAAGCGCGATGGGACCGTCCTAGAAGTGCTCGGCTCCGCAGTTGCGCAGTTTGATGAGGCGGATCATATAGTGCAAACGCTGGCCTTTTTCGTTGACGTCACGGACCGCAAACGCGCCGAAACAGCGCTCCGCGAGAGCGAGCAGCGTTTCGCCGGCATTTTCAAGTCAGCGATGGACGCCATCGTCATCATCGATGCGGATGGTCTGATAAAGCTGTTCAATGAATCTGCCGCGAAGGTATTCCGTTGTTCACAAGACGAAGTGCGCCCGGAGGACTCACGGCAATCCGCGCCGATGGTGAAACATTTGCCGCCGAGGCGACCGTCTCACAGGTCGATATTCCGGGTCAACCGTTATTTGCCATTGTCTTGCGTGACATCGAAGAGCGAAAACGCGCCGAAGCGGCGCTCAGTCGGTCACGGCGGGAAACACAGTATCTCAAGGAGGAGATCAAGACTCAACACAACTTCGACGAGATCATCGGTCAGAGCCGGGAACTTCGGAGCGTTCTTCGATCGGTCGAAACCGTAGCGCCAACCCCGGCGACCGTGTTGATCCTCGGCGAAACGGGGACCGGCAAAGAACTCATCGCCCGCGCCATACATGATCTCAGTTCGGCGCGCGATAGACCACTCGTCAAAGTCAATTGTGCGACCCTTCCCGCAGGCCTCATCGAGAGCGAACTGTTCGGACACGAGAGGGGCGCTTTTACCGGTGCGCTTGCGCGAAAGATTGGTCGTTTCGAGTTGGCGGACCGTGGGACCATCTTCCTGGATGAAATTGGAGATCTGCCGCTCGATATGCAGGCCAAGTTACTCAGGGTTCTACAAGAAGGAGAGTTTGAACGCGTCGGCGGTACGCGTACCATGAAAGTCAACGTGAGAATCATCGCCGCAACGAATCGGCACCTCGAGCAGGCCGTTGCGGAGGAGCGTTTTCGGGCGGACCTCTATTACAGACTAAACGTTTTTCCGGTCACGGTGCCCGCGCTCAGAGAACGCAAGGACGACATCCCGCCGCTTGTGAACTACTTCGTAACGAAGTACACCAGAAAACTCGGACGCAGTATTCGAGTCGTTCCGGATGATGTAGTGGGTGCTTTGGTTGCATACGACTGGCCCGGTAACATCCGCGAGCTGGAAAACGTGGTTGAACGTGCTGTCATACTCACCCAAAACTCCACGCTCGAGCTGGGTGGTTGGTTGCCAAGGAGCGGGCCAATGTCCGAGGTCACTCGGGTGTCGACTCTCGACGAGGCTCAGCGCCAACACATCGTGGACGCGCTCGAGTTTACGAATTGGCAAGTAAGCGGCGATAGGGGTGCCGCCAAGCTGCTTGGAATCAAACCGACCACGCTTTCATCCAGGATGAAAAAGCTCGGGATCGAGCGAACCACGGGCGGTCAATTCGCCTCCTAAGGCCCAACATTTCGGAAGGTCTACGAGATATCGGAGCCTGAGTCCGTCACGACGCATCTGTGCGGCGACACGGTTGATGCTAATCTGGTGTTGCGCAAGCACTTGCCAACATCCGTCTTGCCAATCTGACTAGGCACACCTCCTGCACTCTGAGGCATTACGTGACGTGGGACGTTCCCTCGTGACGTCAGCGCCGATGGGACGGTCCATCGCGTTCGGAACCAAACGACCAAACGCTTGGAAAATAGATGGTGCTACGCATAACGAGGCTCAGAGGACAGGACAACTCGGTGACGGTTGTTGCCGAGGGAACGATTGCGTCGGAGGGCGTTGTCTTGCTCGAGCGCGAGTGCTCAACACTCATGGAGGACGGTCGCTCGTTGCAGTTGAACCTCGTGGATGTTGACTTCGTCGATCATGCGGGAGTTGAGATGTTGAAGCTTCTCGTGAATCGGGGCGTTGTCATCGAGGAGGCGTCGTTGACCGTCCACGGACTATTGGCTACTGACAAGGATGGGGCGTGATGACTATCGTTATCGAAAACCCGGCATCTCATATTCTCGACGGCGGGTCCACTTTCCGCAGTAATGATAGAGAGTCATTCGAACTCGAGTGCATGCCTTACCTGGACGTATTGTACCGGTACGCATATGGTCTTACCGGTGATGAGATGCACGCAGATGATCTCGTTCAGGAGACGATGCTCAAAGCATACCGCGCGTGGCATCAGTTCCGGGCGGGCACGAACGTGCGAGCGTGGTTGCTTACTATTCTTCGCAATACGTTGTACACGGAATATCGAACGGCGCGACGGCAAGGGACCGTGGTGGATCTCGATACTGTAGAGTCTTATGTCGCATTTGACCAACTAAGTGATATGGATCCGGAAGGTCGGTTCTTCGATAGTCTGATGGACATTGACGTACAGGCCGCGGTGGAGCGTCTACCGGAGCGGTTTCGCGAGGCTTTCTTGCTCAGTATCGAAGGGCTTGATTATCGCGAGATCGCCGAAGTACTTGGTGTTCCCATCGGTACCGTGAGATCGCGGATTCATCGTGCTCGGCACTCTTTGCGCAACGAGTTATTTGCCTACGCCGTACGGGAGGGACACATTCGTCCACCGAGACCAACAAATGTCACGGGTCAATAGGCGGACGGCAGTCTCAACGCGTGGAATAGATCCGTTAGGCGGGCTCGATGCCTTTGGCAACCAGACAATCGCGCAAGCGATTACGAACACGATGCAAGAGTACACTCAGGTTGCCGGGTGTGACGGCCAGCACTTCGGAGATTTCTATCGCCTTCATTCCTTCCACTTCCCGTAACAGAAACGCCATGCGTTGCTTCTCAGGAACGAGATCAAGGCAGTCTTCAATGCCGTCACGCACTTCCTCGTCATAAACCGCCGAGTCTGATGGGCGAGGCGGACTCATCCAACTACCCGTGATATCAAACCGCTGTTCAAATATCTCGTCGATATCCCTCAAGCTTTGGTCGTGCTGCAGGCCGCGACGAGCGGCGGCAATCTTTTTGTAGAGGATGCCAAACAACCAGGTCCGAACATGGGATCGACCTTCGAAGCGGTGCGCTGACTCGATGAATGTGACAAATGTGTCTTGAGCGACGTCTTCGGCATGCTGGGTGTTCAAACCGGAAGCACGAGCCGCTCGCAGAATTTGCGGAAGGTATCGGTGGACAGCGTCCTGAAAGGCGCGGTGTTTCTGTTCGCCCTCGGCCGTGACAAAGTTGGAGCTGCGCCCCCGCGCAACGTCTACCACAGATTTCATGAATTCATCACTCGTCACACTTGACGATGCACGCCGTCCTCTTGTACGGCTCCAACGAGATTCGATAAGTCGTCCATGGTGACATCGACCCCGGCCCACTGAAGCAAGTTCGCGACGCGCTGTGCGATCTCGGGATCTCGAAATCGCGTTGGCGTTACGACATTCCCGTTTGGGAAGCTTCCGCGAACAACAAATGGTCGTGAGAGCGACATCTGCCGTTGCTTGGGATGCCATCGCGCCGTTGCGAGGAGACAGTCTCGTAAACGGCTGTTGGAGAAGGTGTTGTCAGCAATCACCCATCTAGTGGTCGGGCATCGATGAAAGCGTCGACCACCGTATTTCGTAACACGTAACGAATGTTCGTGACTATTCATCAACCCCATTTGTCGTGGGAGATGATGCAACCTGCTATGTCGCAATCGTTTGGTGGATGCTTGTCCGCATCCGGTTTGTCGGCACACCGCGTGCTTTAGCAGGGTTGCCAAACTAGGGAGGGCGATATGAGGTTTTCGACGGGGCAGTTCACAACCGGTTGGTGTTTGCTCGCGTTCAGCGTTTCCGTGGCGTATTCAACGCCTCTGGAAGCACAGGCATCGACATCTCGCGGTACGACCAGCGGCGAAAAACACACGGTCACGCCGGGTGAACGTTACCGAGCGGGTGGTTTGAAGAGTTTCTTTTTCGGAAGTGACTACCGCAATCTGTGGACGACGGCTCTGGAGGCCGACGTCCTCGACCTGGGCCTAGTGGGTGGAGGTCTTACCCCCTTGAGGACGGGTGGGGCTGGTCAATCGGTAACCCTTCACTTTCAGGGAGCCAATGGA
>JAZDDD010000653.1:0-2298 GCA_036679545.1 Gemmatimonadota bacterium
GGGCTGGCGGTTTGTCTATTAAGCAGGGCCATCGTTCTCCCTCGCGATCAAAGTTCTGCGGTCACGCTTGGCGGAGCGAATGAAAACTCGCCGGTACTGTTGCCAAAGCTCTCCATGTCATCCAATCCCATCTTGTGCAACAAGCTGAGCATGACGTTCGCCATCGGTGTCCCGTTTTCGGCTTTGAGGTGCAAGCCACCTTCGAGCTGACCACCCGCGCCACCCATGAGGAACAACGGGCAGCGCTTGTGGTTATGCAAATTGCTGTCGCCCATCGGCGAACCGTATACCACGAGCGTCTTGTCGAGAAGACTCGCATCACCTTCCATCGTATTCTGAAGCTTCTCGAGGAAGTATGGCACCATCGAAACGTGATGCCGATTCATGAGGGCGTAATCTTTCACACGCTCCTCCCGGCCACCGTGGTGGGATGCCGGATGGAAACCGTTGGACACACCGCTTTCCGGATACACACGCCCGGAACCGTCCCTCCCGAACTTGAACGAGAACACACGGGTTGTGTCAGACACAAACGCCAACAGCTGCAAATCGAACATCAATTTGACGTGTTCCGAAAAGGAATCCGGTACACCGGCCGGCGCCTCCGGCATTTCGCGTTGTTCGCCACTCTTGTTCTGAGCCTCAATCCGCTGAATGCGCATTTCGATCTCGCGGATGTTGTCCGCGTACTGATCGAGCCGTTGCCGGTCGGCTGCGCCGAGCCCTCTGCGGAGCCCCGCCATCTCACTCAGCACCCAATCCAGTATGCTGCGATCGGTTCGACGTCGCGCCGCTCGCTGATCGGGCGTGCCACCCGCACCGAAGAGCTGATCGAACGCCGCTCGCGGATCGCGAATCATCGGAAGCGGCTCCCGTTCGGAGGCCCAACTGATCGTGTCCGTATACACACACGCGTAACCGTATGCGCAGCCACCCGATTGATCGACGTTTTCAATGCACATCTGCATCGACGGAATCGGCGTGTCGGTGCCGAAACGTTGGGCAAACAGTTGATCCATGGACGGACCGACTACGACGTCAGAACCTTCGGTCTGCTTTGGATGCGCCTGCGTCAGAAAGACGGCACTCGACCGGAAGTGATCGCCGCCGATCTCCCGCGGATCAAACGCCTCGGCCATCTCCACGTCCGTATTCGATACGATGGTGAGATGGTCACGAAATGGTTCGAGGGGACTCAAACTGCTCGGAGTCAGATCAAAGTCACGCCCAACCGCGGCGGGCGACCACAAGTTCAACGAAGCCCCTAACTCGTTACAACCCGCCGCCCCATGCACCTGCTCGATGCAAACCATCCGTTTGGGATCCGTAATGGTAGCGGGCGTCTTTGCCCAAAGCTGGCGCGAAGGCACCATCGCGTCGAGCATCGGCAGTCCGATGGTCACACCAATGCCGTGAAGGAATGTTCGGCGCGGAATGTGTTTCCCGATAATGAATCCCATTGGGTGTCCTCTCAACCAATTATTTGAAACGTTTGCAGGTCGTGCGGGCCAATCAACGTGACAAGGCACGTTGAAAAGGCTGCCCGCCCGACCTCTACTGTACCTCTCCGGCCGCAACCACCGGTTGCATCCGGCTCATGCGAAATGCCGGACTCTTCACCAAGCCAAGAATGTATGACGACATCCGGTCGTCATTCGCCGCCGCCTCTGCTACGACGGCTCGAACAGTCGGCATGTCGTAATATTCAACGCGGCGTCCCAAGGCGTACGCCATCAAGTTTTCGACGAAGTTGCGGATCACCGATTCACGCCGGTTCAGAATTGCTTCTCTCAAATCCGCCGCGCCTGTCAACGGAGTGCCATCGTACATGGCTCGATGTTCCTCGAGGCGTTCGCGGACCGTCAGCAACCTGCCATCGCTCGATTCGCCGGTCGCCTCCAGATCCGGGACATTGGGTGGTGGCGCAGGCGGTGGACTCCCCAACAAGACCTCCATTACCCATTTACCGCGCAACACGGGAGACGTTCTGTCAGCGTGTGACGTGAGCGTCAGCACGCTACCATGACCCAGAATCCCACGCCGTTGTGCGTTGGGATAGTTCACTCGACGGAAGTCATGACCTGTCACATTCGGGATGTTGTAGTGCCGTGCGAGCCGCTCGTTGACAAATGTGTAATCGGCCGTGAACAGTTCGATAAAACTTTTGTCTTCGCGTATCAAGTGATCAAACAGGAGTTCGGTTTCCCGCTTCATCGCTTCAGCGAGCGTGTGATCGAAATAGGGGTACGACAAGGCGTCCGGGTGCACTTTTTCCAAATCTTGCAGTCGCAGCCATTG
>JAZDDD010000654.1:0-4328 GCA_036679545.1 Gemmatimonadota bacterium
GGGGACAGGAAGGTACCTACACGGACGAAGTGCAAGCGCAGGAGGTTGGACGAGGCAGGGTGTTAAGCGAACAAACCGAGAGTCACGTAGAAATTTTTACGATCAGCACCCAGGGCGTGTCAGACGGCAACATTCGGATGATTCTGCAGTGGGAAAAAACGTTGGTCCCCATCCTCATCTCGGCCGGGGGAACCTAACTACGCCTTCTTTCTCTCTTTGGCATAGTCACGACCGCTGGCGTCGGCAAAAATGCGCCAACCTCGGCCTCGGGCGAACAACTCCAGGAAATCGGCCTCCGCCACAACATCTCGATGATGTGGGTTGACGTAAACCAGGAAAAATGGTCGTGGATGCCAATCGAGAGAACGCTGCACCCGCGTCAGCACGGCCCGCATCATGGGTGCATCAAACGGATTGAACATATATAGCACCAACGGATCAGTTGGGAGGTCGTACTTCCGCATATCGGCACAACTTGATCCCACGTGGAGACACTTTTTCCGATCACTCTCGTATCGCAATAGGTTGCGTTCAGCGATATCGTGGAGCACACGAGAATACTCAACCCCGATGATTCGTTTGTATGGGTAGTCCGCCGCCATCATCAACACACGACCCTTACCTGAACCACAGTCGAGGAAAGCAAAATCCTCATGCGTGATCGGCAAATGACCGACAACGTCGTAAAAAAACGAAGGGTTGGTGGCAACATAGTCCTCTCCTAGATACCAGCCAGAACCATTCACATCGAGATCGGCGAGGTTGGCCTCCCCCTGAGTATCTACGTCGAAAACCTTGTCGAAACCTGGCTGGGGCACGTCGTCAACGGTGGCAGTTGTGTCGTCAGTCGCGTTTTCCGGACGCATCCTGTGGACCACGGCCTTGAACAGTCCTGCAAAGCCCTCTCTTTTCATTGATCGTTGAACACGTCGACGCAAACCGCGTAAATCCATAGTGCCTCGGTATAGGGGAATGCTGGCCACCCAATGAGTGGTGTGTTCCCCTCATGTGCAGCCGGGGTGCCAACTTGTCTTTGATCGTATCTCGTTGGTTCACAAAGCGTTGACTCGCGGACGCGCCCAACCCCTCGTGGTGCCCTGCGGGGTTTCCCCACCCTAACGGGGCAAAACACACACCTTGCTGAACGGACGCCGGGTCGCGGTCACACGCGCAGCGTCCTTTAACGCATTCGCCACCATGCCCACCAACCTGTGACGATTAAGATCGTAATGGCGCCGAGCATGGTGAACAGGAACAACGCGTTCGTATCGTCGTCATCGGAGAAGGCCGCCGAATGCACCATCAAGAAGGGCGAGAACGCACGCCAGAAACCCGTCCGCCTTGAGACGATCTCGCCGGTGGCGCGCGAGGCAAACACATCGGTGCCGTCATCGAACCGGTAGTGATAAACCGGAATTGCTCGATTCAGATCGTTCCAGTAGTAATCTCGGTTGTTTTGGTACGTAAACGCCGGGTTGCCTTTCATAAGCGCCCGTACCGAACGGCCAACCGCCTCCGGTGACGGCTCCCACTGGGCCCCCGTTTCAGCATCGAAGACCGTACCCATTTCGTTTCGTGCCGTACGCACGACCACCGCTGAGCGACTGTCTATCGTGCGCCACTCAATCGTCTGGATCGCGGTCGGAGCAACGCCTAACATGTCTGTGGTGGCTGACAATACTCGACCAGCGTCTTGGAGCGAGTCCTCGACCGAGAGGCCGCTGGTGGGGAGTGCGAACGTATTCTTGCCGCGAAACGGATCTTGGAGCGGACCAAGACTCAACCACATGTATGCGCCAACCAAAATCTCGACCACCAGGAGCACACCGACCGTTATTCCGGCGCGACCGTGCCAGGTTAACGCGGCGGGACGCCGCTTGCCACGACGCCAAAACCAAAGGGCGAGGCCGAGGACCGCCAGAACCACCACCGCAGCCGTCGTCAGGTAGAGCACGGTCGTAAAGAGACCCATTGCTCCACCCCATTGGAATACGTGCAGGGCTCGGTACCACGATTCGAACCCGGTGGCGACTCCATCGAACCGCCGCATTGGCCGCCCGCTCGCACGGGAGAGAATCAACTCCGACGGTTGGGCTCCGACCATCGCAATGCGTACCGACGGAATGGATCTCCGATCGTAGTCCCGGTGGTACTCACTCACATCGCCGATCAAACGGCCGGCAGTCGTACCGGCAAGATGTTCACTTGCCATGGCCAGCACGATCGAATCGGGAAGCGGATCCAGACGCGCACCGGTGATGGCGTCAAACGTCATCGCGAGAGCATACGGCGTGGGGCGCAGGACGTAGAGGAGATACGGCCCGTGCGACTCGAGCCTCAGCGCGTAGACCTCGTCAATCCCATCGCGCGCAACTGCCGCCAGGAGCGCGGTCGGTGTCACGACCGCAGCGTCGAGCCGGGCAGGAATGGAGTTCGCCGACGCGAGGTCGTAAACACCCTGTAGACCATTCGGCGCATCATGCACGACCTGATGCATTGCAAACGCAGACACCAACCACGCAAAAAGTGGCAGACTGAGGACGAGCCCCATCCGACGATGCCACTTCGCAACGGCACCTTTCGGCCACTTCACGTCAGATCTCTTTCAACACCAACGACGAAAAACGCCCGTGTCCAAGCTTCAGTTACTGATTGGGATGTCGGCGTTTCGGAATCTCCAGTTCGGATCGTTCACCGATCCGGAACATAAAGTCCACCGAATGAACGGCCTCTTCCTCGCCCTTGCGAAAACTCAGGACCGACTCGTACTCGCCGGCTTCGGTGAAGATATGACGTGTCTGGTACTGCCCGGGCGTGCGCCGAACACCGCGCACGTTGAACGGCCCAAATTCTTCTCCGTCCCGACTAATCGTGACCTTGGCGTCTTGAAAATCCGCGTACGGCTCCTCGTCCGACAGAGTGCTCACGCGCCAGCGGAGGAACTGCATCTCTTCGGTCAAAGCCGGCTCCGGTTCCGCTCCAAATACCACGGCCAAACCGGCAACCTCTTTGCGTTCGTGACGCACGGCTCCGTCTTCGATTGGCGCCATAGCGAGCGCGACCGCCCCGACCAGCGTCATTCCCAGACCGGTTCCCACAACATTTCGTATCTTCATCCTTGTCTCCAAAGTGAGGGTTGTACTCGTTTGATATAACGATGCGTCATCGGCGCCGTGATGACCAGTGGATGGCACGAATGACCCAGCTCGACCCTCGCCGAGAAAGCACCATCAGCTCGGCTGTGGTGGATGTCACGGTGCGGTCTTCGACCTGCCGGGTGCTGTGAGAAGAAGAGGTCGTCCAAGCCACGTCTCCCTGCAACAACACGGTGATCGGCGAGCGTTCTCGCTGCGGCCCGGACGCCGACGCGCGAATGTCCGCGGCGAGATGTCCCGATCGGTATTCGGCGCGGGTCTGAATGTTTCCGCTTTCGACAATGCGAACATCATCAGCCAACAGGGCCAGCGCACCCGCGCTGTCACCGCTGGATAACGCGGCGTGAAACGCCTCCACCACCTCGGTGACTAAGAGTTCGTCGTGGCCCTGTGCAACGATTCCGGACGCCGTCACGCACAGCAAACCAATTGACCAGATTGGTGTTTTCATTCGATTTCCGCCTTTTAAAAGATTCGGTTCACATACTCGTGTGGGGCAATACCACCAGCACCGCCGTGACCGCCAAAACAACCGATGCAAGGATCAATTCCACCCGTGCGTTTCTGCGCAACGCCACACTCGATCCCGGTGTCCCAAGCGCCGGTTTGAGTCGTTTCCAGTTGTACGCTCCGATCGCGCCCGTCGCCCCGAACAACAACACTTTCGCGGAAAGGACCCGCCCGTAGCCGATGCTCCATAGACTCGAAAACGTGTCGAGATAGATCCACGAGGTGATGAGTCCGGTGACCGCCAACGCGCTCACGGCTCCCACCGCCAACGGCGAGAACATCTGGATTGCCCTGGTGAACATCCCCTCAGCATTTGTGTCGCCGCGCGTGCTTCGAGTGACGATCAGGGTGACAATCAATGTTCCAATCCATAGACCGACCGCCGTGACATGGATACATTGGAGTGTAACACCGATCCACGGCGTGACCTCGGCCACGGCGTGACCGGTGAGTGGCAACGTCCCCGCGACACCGAGGCCGACCAGACCCGGCCCCCACATCCGTAGCCGGATTGAATAAGGTGCACCCAGCAACACGATCACGGCGGCGACCGCGGCAACCACCTGCGCCTGCCAGCCTCTCCCCCAGCCCGTTTTCGTTGCGATCAGCCGTACGTACTCCCACGTAACCTGCTCTTCTATTCCAAACACCGAATAGGTATGT
>JAZDDD010000655.1:0-5572 GCA_036679545.1 Gemmatimonadota bacterium
ATGTTGGCAGGATCGCATACCGGTCTGATCGTTTAGGTCGGGCACGGTAGGCGTTCGGAGTGGCCGTTTGGGGCGATTTGTTTGCAACGAACCCACACATGGTCAATTCCCGCCACGAAGGTATAGCGGTAGCTTGAATCTCGTGGGTTGTGCGCCTCCGGGAGACCGCCTTGGTTCAAAAAGACTACATCCTCCGCATGATCGAGGCGATCGGCCTCATGGTTTCGCGTATCAAGGTCATGATCGGACGCGAGGAAATGGAAACCGTCCACCGTGAACTCCAAGCTGCCGCATCTCGAACGGGTATTGATTTGGAAATTGGGCGCACCCTCGATGGTGAAAGCCTCCTCTCGATCTTCATGCCACCCGGTTCGACCGTCGATCCGACAAACTGTCTTCTTTTTGGCGAGATCTTATACTTGGATGGGTTGAGCCAACACGCTGCCGGGGAGCTGAGCGCCAGCCACGAGAGTCTTGCCAAGGCGCTTCTGCTGCTGTCAGCAGCTTCTACCTACGCAACTGCTGCGGGAATCCGTTACCCCGAAACCGAGGAGCGTGTCGAAGAGTTAAAACGTTTGCTTGAGAGTGATGCGTAGGTTGGACACACGTAGCAGAGGTGCGTGGCACTCGCACGGGAGAATTGGCGAGCGGTGCAGTGTTTTGCTAAGGTTTGATGTTAGGCCGCGGAGTTTTCCCGCATGGACACAAGCTCTTTGATTTGTTGCACAAACCGTGCGGTTGGTACCGGCGTGTGTAGGACGAGATTCATGCCCAAGGTTAGGCAGTATTGTTCGGAGCTGCTTACGGAACGGCCGAGTATGGCCATGATGGGTGTTTTGAGCTGACCGCGTCTTTCCTCCAGCTCGCGAATGGCTGATGCTGCTCGCAGACCCTCTGTGATCTGCGCCTGCAGGTCCAGCAAAATCAAATCATAGTGTTGTTCCCTAGCGCGTGATACCGTTGGCTCGCCCGCATCAGTGAATTCAACGCCGAATCCCGCTGCTTCGAGAATTGCTTGGAACGCGTCCTGCCGCTCGTTACGATCACAGGCTAAGAGAATCCATACCACGGGTACTCGTCGCCGTGCTAACGTCATACCGTGGTATCCCTTCTTTATTGCTTCGAGTCATCCTAAATACGCGCAAGAGCGGTGCCACTTCCAGGAGTTGTTTTTTAGTGGGAGACGGTGCTAAGGTTCGAATAGATTCTTCTTGTCATGTCCTCTTGTGGAGGCGTGGCGTCAGCCGCTCCGGTGGGTCTCAAGATGGATCGAAACGGTCGGATGCTGTCCCTGGGTGTTGCCGCATTTGCGATGGCAATCGTCGGGTATCTCGCGTGGAATCCTCGTGGATTGCCACGATCTCGCAACTCGTCTTCCCCGAACGCAGATAGCGCGCAGGTCGCATACCCCTCGTTCGACCCGGGGCGCGTGATCGATAGTGTCGATCCCGCCGTTGCCGACAGCGTTGTGCGTGTTGGGCCGAACCGCATACGCAATCATCTTGCGAGGTTGCACGAGGCAAGTCTTGAGGTTGCGCGTGAGGAAATCGGTAGAGTGGTGGGTGACACCGTCTATGACGCAGTGGCAGCGCTGAGACCGTATTGGCTCGAGGATGACCTCCAAGCTGCCGTGCGAGTTGGCGGACAGCTGTTAGGTGAAGTCGATACACTCGATGATATTCCGCTAGCATCGGTCGATGTCATGCGACTCGAGTTCTCAGCAACGGAACCACATTGGGTCATTCAGATATTCATGAAGTGACGAACCGGAACTTCCGAGGTCAGCCGTTCGTTACCCCCTTGAACTCATCTCAGGCTAGGGCTAAGAAATGGCCACCACTGTTCCTATCGACCATGATGATGCCGTTCGCGAGCGTTACTCCGCTGGCGCGACGGCCAAAGAAACAGCCCTCTGTTGTCCGGTCAGTTACGACCCAACCTACCTGGCCGCCATCCCAATAGAAGTGATCGAAAAAGATTACGGTTGCGGTGACCCCTCCCGGTACGTAACGGCGGGCGAGACCGTGTTGGATCTTGGTTCCGGTGGTGGAAAGGCGTGTTTCATAGCGAGCCAGATCGTTGGGCCACACGGTAAGGTGATCGGTGTTGATACCAATACGGAGATGCTGGCGCTGGCACGCAAGTATAGTGCGGTCGTTGCCGAGCATGTGGGGTGGGAGAATGTCGAGTTCAAGCGAGGGCGTATTGAAGACCTTGCGCTCGATCTGGATCTCGTGGGTGAGTGGCTACAACGTCACCCCGTTACGTCCGCTGACCACCTCGCCGAACTAGACGGGGAGCAGCATCGGTTGCGTACACACCAACCGATGATCGCGGACGGATCGGTTGATGTGGTGATCTCCAATTGTGTGCTCAACCTCGTCCGCCCGGACCGAAAAGTGACACTGTTCAACGAGCTGTTTCGTGTGGTTAAGCCCGGCGGCCGGGTGGTGATATCCGACATCGTATCGGATGAAGCCGTCCCAACACATATGGAAGAAGATGCGATGCTTTGGTCGGGTTGTATTTCCGGGGCAATGACCGAGCTGAATTTTGTGCGCGCCTTTGCGCGAGCTGGTTTTCAGGGAGTCCAAATCCTCGAGCGATCATCAGAACCGTGGGAAACCGTTGAGGGGATAGAATTCCGATCGATGACCGTGCGCGCTTTTCGTGGGGCCGGGGAGGCGTGTCTCGATTCCAACAAGGCCATCATGTACCGGGGTCCATGGAGTGAGGTACACGACGACGATGGCCATGTGTTTCGACGCGGACAACGCGATGCAGTGTGTGAAAAGACCTTTCGACAGATGATGCGGCCGCCCTATGCGGGACAGTTCGATGCCATCCTTCCGCGGGTGTCCACCGACGAGGCGGATTGGGCGCCGTTCGATTGTGACCGTACGGCCCCGCGGAGCGCGCATGAATCCAAGGGTGCTGATTATGACGCCACTCAGTCCGGCGCCTGCACGGATGGGGGTTGTTGCTAAGGGACATCAGACGCCGCAGGATCCGCGCAGTACCCCCATGCCAAAACCTCGTAAATCTCACCAACTGTAACCCGAGGCGTTCCGGGACTACATTGTCCATTCCCACCCATTTGAGGTCGCCCAATGTTGGCTCGTCGTCTGATTTGTCTTTTGGTATTTGCCCTGTTGTTGGGCATTCGTGTCGCAAGCGCCCAGTCGTTTGAAACACCGGCGGAAAGCCGCAATTATCAGGGCGGCGGCACCCTGTACGGCCCTCTCATGGATTTTGTGTACGAACTCGAAGCCCGTTCCGAGTTGATGAACGTTCGTACCCTAACGACCACGCTGGCCGGTCGAGATGTCGTATTGGCAACACTGTCCAACCCGCCGGTTTTTCGACCGGATGATTTGGTCCACTCCGACAAGCCCGTCGTGTTGATCGTCAACAATGTGCACGGTGGCGAGGTCGCCGGTAAAGACGCCAGCATGGAGATCATGCGTGATCTTGTCATGGGTGATCTTATGCCGCTCCTCGATCATGTCGTGGTATTGGTGGTCCCAACGATCAATCCTGATGGAGCGGAGGTTCGCCGACGTCAAAACGAAGAGGGCTTCGACATGAACCGGGACTACATCAAGCTAGAGTCCCAGGAAATTCACGCATTGGTGACACAAGTCATCAACGAGTGGCATCCCGATATTCATGTGGACACGCATCATGGTGGTTCGGCGCCGTACACGTTGACGTACCAAACCAACATGAACCCTGCTGGAGATTCGATTTTGGTGCAGTTCGGCAACCAACGAATTCTCGCGCGGGTGCGCCAGGCACTGCGTGCTGAAGACTATGACGGTTTCTGGTACTCGGGGTACGGACAGGTGGACGGAGTCCGTGGTTGGGTGCCGACCTCCGTAGAGCCACGCAAACAACATGTGTTTTCCACCCTGGTGAATCAGGTTGGCTTCCTGTTCGAAACGCCTAGTAGTTCTCATCGGGTGACAGGGAACGGTACAACGGTGGTGCCGATACAGCGCGCGGACCGTTATCGCCACCAGGTCCGGGGACAATACATCGGACTGCGCGAGTTGATTCGTTTTGCCGCCGAACATGGGGCAGAACTGCGAGCAGTGGTCCGAGGCGCGCGCGAACGTGCCATCGCCCGTGGCCACAACGACCGTGACGAAGATCAGATTCCGCTCGAGTACCGTCAGGTTAACAAGGGCGAGGACAGTTATTGGGTGCGTTCGGACGACGGTGACGTGGGGTTCGAACTGACAACGGGTCCGGTGTTCACACGATTCGAAACAACTCGAACCACGACGCGGCCGTGGGGATACCTCATTCCGCCCAGCCTCACCAAAGTGATCCCGCTGTTGCTCGATCATGATATTACGGTGAAACGACTGACAGAGTCTGTGACGTTAGAGGTGGAGGCGTACTACGGAACAGCGGTGCGGACCACCCAATATTTTCAGGCTCACTATCTTCGGGAAGTCGATGTTCGCAAGACAACCGAAGAAGTAGCATTCCCCACTGGTACGTTCTTTGTACCATCCGGGCAACCAATGTCCAACTTCATTAGTTATCTCCTCGAACCGGAAACCAACGACAACTTGGTTACGTGGGGATACCTAGATAACGTGCTGCAAGAGTCGCCCACGGATGAAGATATCAGGCGGCGCGAAGAAGAGATGAACCGGCGGTTTCCCGATGCCAATGCGCCACAACGCCAGTTTGCACAACGGCAACTCGATCGGTTGAGGAACCAGGCGATTCCGCTTTACCGACTTATGCGGCAAACAAATTTACGAGGAGAGGTGGTGGAGCCGTTTAATGGTTTTGCTCGACGCCGGTATGTCAGACCATAACCGGCCCGGGGCCGACGCGGGCACTGGGCCCGCGTCCCGCCGATTTTTTATGTGAAGTTGTCGATCACGATGTTCTTACGACATCGTGCGCAGCGAACTTCCCGTTGGCTCTGCATCTGATTGCGGATAACCGGTCCGAGTGTGAGTTGCTCGTTGCAATGGGGGCAGGCCACGAGGATGCCCGTCTTGAGAATGATGTCCTGAACGCTCGTCGACGTTTCATTGTCGAACGCGTCCACGGCCAGTCGTCGATCAACCGGTCGGCGGCGTGCGTTATCACCACGGCGCCCAGGTGATTCCGGCCTCGCCGCCTCACGACGATCGTCTGCGGCCGGAATGCTGAGCGTTGCATCGTCGGAGATGCGACGCCCGTCGGTACTCTGTCGGCGATTCTGCGATCTACGTTCTTCCACTGATATATCCTGCGCGCGGGTTTCACCTCAACCTAGCCATTCCGAGAGTCCCGCACAAACGAAGTATTTGCTCCTGACGGCCAAATGCACGAGCCCGTGTGCCCTCTGAGCAGACCGATCCGCGCTCGCGGGGACCGTAAAGGATTACGTCAGTGATTCGCGAAGAGTGTCCAAAAACTTGGCACCTCCACGAGCGCGGATCGTGTGTAGAGTATTGGTAAGTCATTGGAGGACATACAGTTAGTAACGTTGGAACGAGTCGGTACGCCACTTGCTAAAAACACGGGTGCCGACGGATTTCAGCGTCCGTTGGATAGGTCCTTT
>JAZDDD010000656.1:0-2456 GCA_036679545.1 Gemmatimonadota bacterium
CATGTACAAGAAATTGTTCTGCGTGCCCGACAAACCGCCGTTGGATACCAAAAGGTCTACCAGGCCATCGTGATCGACATCGGCCCACGTACCTGAGAAGGATAAACCGCCATCATGTGTGATCGCGCCTGGTACCGGCGCAAACACCGCGTGCCCTTCGTTGCGATACAAGAAATTATCCTGGTTCCGTTGGTTCGAAACGAAGACATCTAGGTCGCCGTCGTTGTCGAAATCCGCCCATGCATTCCCTGACGAAAACCCCGAGTCAGTAGTCAGCCGAGTATCGAGTGCCACGAATCGTCCACTGCGGTTTTCGTAGAGACGATTGGCTTGAGGAACCGCAACCTCGGCGCTGACGTCGTACCCGTTTGTCACGAACAGGTCGTGATCTCCATCGCCGTCAAAGTCGATCCACGAGACACCACCGGTGCTTGCGTATTCGTTAGCGACGGTGTCCGCAGTGATGCGTGTGAATCGAGGTGAAGACTGAGATTGAGCCTGTGATGATTGTAGATAATAATCGCGAATCAATTGAACGATCTGACTCTGGGCTCCGAGTGAGCCCTCGTTGTTGAGTAACACGATTACGGTGAGATCGTGGGCCGGATAATAGTCCAGGGTACTGAGGAAACCATCGACTGATCCACCGTGGCGGGCGACTGTCCAATCCGCATCGCGTGTTACCCACCATCCATAACCTGTTGTGAAAGGACGTCCCGATCCGTCCACGAGTGAAGATGTGGCGTCATGTTCAAGGTCTCGCCACATCAGGCGGCGACTCGATGTCGCGACGACCTCATCGGAAACAAAGCCCTTCGCCCAGAGCGCCATGTCGTGCGCGGTCGAAACGACGTTGCCCGCGCCGTAACGCGCAGGCAAGAACCGCAGTGGTGACAACCGGTTTTTCCCACCCTCGTAGCCCGTGGCCCTCTTGATTCCATTGGCCTGCGGCATAATCAGAACGGTCGAATCCATCCCCAATCGTCGCAAGATGCGTTGTGCGAGGAATTCATTGAATGATTGCTCGGAGATTTGTTCTACAATCATACCCAGCAGGATGAAGCCGGTATTGCTGTAGTTCCAGCTGTCACCTGGCGAAAAGTCCAGCGGCGTTGCTTTCAATAATTCGAGTAATCTGCTTCCGTACACCGAATGGCCACGAGCTTTGAAGTCTCGTCCCACACCGCTTTCGTGTACGAGCAACTGGTGAATGGTGATATCACGGTAAGCGCTTGGCAGACCCGGGAAAAACACGGACAAGCCGTCGTCGAGCGACAGCTTTCCGTCTTCGACCAACATCATCACAGCCGCAGCGGTGAACTGTTTCGATGTCGAGCCTATCGCAAAACGTGTATGGGCCGTTACGGGATCGCGCTGGTCGACGTCCTGAACACCGTACCCGCGTGTCCACTCAACGTCACCGTATCTCACCGCCACGGCGAGACCCGGAACCCGCCACTCGTCCATCACGTGTTCGATGCTCACATGAAGGGCGATGGTGTCCGACGGTGCAATGAGGGGCGTGGGTCGTAACTGAGCTATTTCCGCGAGATCGCCGGTCTGCGGACCGGCGGTGAGCGATACACAGAGAACAAGTAGAAATGGATGGGAACAGTTCACGTGGTGCTTCCTCTGAACGTTTGTTAATCATACGCGGCTACCCACGTGGCGTTTCCTGACTCCGGCGAATTGGACCTTCGAGTCGGTCAGTTGGTCGTGCAAAACTTTGTCGAGGATTTGAAGGCGAGGTTGGCATCGCACTGGCCGTTAGTGCGGCGGTGCAAGCCTAGCATGCGTTCATCGATCATAACTCCATGATTGAGATTGCCCGCTCGCCTCTCCACGGCGCTCGCTGATCGCTACAGGATCGAGTGGCGACTTGGCAATAGTTGCGTGGCGACCGTTTCCTCGCCGAGGATGTGACCCTTTGGATAATTCTCGGGTATGCAATTACGACAACCGTAAAGGTCTTGGCTGGATAGAAACCGTGACGACAACGGGATTTGAATGACCGACCATTTTCCCCCTCAGCACCGAATCACGTGTAACAAAAGCGTCCCCCCGCTTGGACGCGATATTTGGTCTCCCCTCTCTTCGATCTCTTTCGATATGCCGTATAGCATCATCCAAAGAGCGCGTCATGCGCCAAGGGAGGTTTTCTTATGGAGACTCATCTGTGGAAATTGTGTTTCTCATCCGGGCCCCGTGCCCCCAGCCTAAGGTTACTTGGAGGTCGCTGGCTCCTAGTTGTACTCGCGGTGGGGTTGATGATCGCCGCACCTCTAACTGCACAGCAGTCTGGGCAGATCGTGGGGACGGTCACAGGAGCTGCTAGTGGCCAGACTCTTGGCGCCGTTCAGGTTTCGGTCCGAGGCACCGACATCCGGCAACTCACCGACGCCCAGGGCCGATTTGTTCTGTCGAACGTCCCTACGGGAACCTACACTGTCATCGCG
>JAZDDD010000657.1:0-5339 GCA_036679545.1 Gemmatimonadota bacterium
CCGTCGTGGCAAGTGCGCGGGCGATGCCAAAGTCAGCCACGATAGCGTGGCCCTGGGACAAGAGGATGTTTGCTGGTTTGATATCGCGATGAACGATATTTTCTCGATGGGCGTAGTCCAACGCGGACGCGACTTCCGCGGAAATGGACACTGACTCTTGCCAAGAAAGCTTGCCCTCTCGCTTCAGCTTGTCGCTGAGGCTTTCGCCCTGGACGAAAGGCATGACGTAGTACAGCAGATTGCCCGCGGAACCCGAATCGTGTAGCGGCAAGATATGCGGATGTTGAAGCCTGGCTGCGATTTCGATCTCTCGGGTGAATCTATCGGCACCGATGAAAGACGCGACTTCGGCTTTGAGAACCTTTACCGCTACGTTCCGGTCGTGTTTGAGGTCTTTGGCGAGGTAGACGGTTGCCATGCCGCCTTCGCCGAGTTCGCGTTCGACACGGTAACGATCGCCTAGGGCGGATTGTATAGTTTCGATATTGTGAGACATATAATCAAAAACTCATCCTATGGCCAAAGATACCACATACGAGCCTGCGCCGGCTGTTTGAAACCCGAACTCCGGCCCCAGGCCGGAGTCGATAAACGGACTCAGCAATGGTGCCAATGCGGTCCGCTCTGCCGTCGGATTGTCGGCCTCATTGAACCGAACGCGGGCGGTTTGTAAACGATCGGCGAAGAATGGCACCTCTACCAATGCTCGATCGAAGGCCTGGTCTATTTGTGCTCGTTGGGCCTCGGTAAACGGCTGAGGATCGAACCGAAGATCCCACTGGTACCGGTGAATGCCAGGGGATGACGGCACGTTGACGGTTCGAGTGTTGTGACCGGACGCGTCGCGAATCTCGAGCGTGGCGTCATTGAACTCTTGGCCAACGTAGTACGTCAGAAATGCGGTATTCCGAAACCGCGCACGCGGGACGCTGCTCGTGAGTGCAATGCTCGGTGGATTGTCTCCGGCGAACCAGTGGTGACCGCGTTGTCCACCGCGGCTCGTGTTGTGCCACAGTGTTGCTTGTTTTTGCTCAAACACGTGGGCGGGCGAGGAACGTACCTCGGATGTGAGTTGCTGTAGCGGCGTGATGTCGTCCAGTATCCAGATGCTACGACCGTGTGTCCCGGCTACAAGGTCAGCGTCCCGTGGATGAATCACCAGATCCTGCGTGGCCACCGTGGGCATGTTGTTCATGAGTCGATCCCAACTTGTCCCACCATCCAGTGAAACGAACACGGCAAACTCCGTTCCGACGAAAAGCAGGTTAGGATTGATCCGATCTTCCCGGATGACGTGAATGACCTGCCCATCTGGAATATTGTTCGCGATATTGGTCCACGTTGCCCCGAAATCAGTCGTCTTGAAAATCCACGGTGTGAATACGTCGCTTCGGTGGCCGTCGAACGCGATGTAGACGGAACCCTTGTCGAAGTGGGAGGCTTCCAGTCGTCCAAGCCAGATCCCTTGAGGCACACCGGGTACGTTCTCGCGCACGTTGGTCCATGACTGTCCGCCGTCTTTTGTTACCTGCACGTTCCCATCGTCAGTGCCAACCCAGATGACGCCGGGATCAATCGACGATTGTGAGACGGACGTGATCGAACCGTGTGTTTCGGCCCCCGAGTTGTCAGGTGTGATACCGCCACTTTGGCCGCGGGCCGTTGTTACCGGGTCATTGGTGGACAGATCCGGACTGATGATCGACCAGGTTTCGCCCTTGTCCGTTGTTTTGAAGAGATGGTTTCCACCGAGGAACAACGTATGAGGATCGTGGGGCGACATGACGAGTGGGGCCGACCAGTTGAAACGAAACTCGCGACCTCCGTTTCGCATGTTCGCCGGGATCGTTTCGGTATAGTTGCGAATATTCTCCGGGTTGGGACGTGCGCCGGAGAACTCGTGTGTCTCCACGTCATAACGCCGGAAACTTCCACCTTCAGCCTCCGTGTATAGCGTGCGCCAATCGGTGGGATCGATCTGGATGTCCTGCCCGTCGCCCCAGTGTAGCTTCCAATTCGAGTCGCTCAAAATGCCACGCGCATCTCGGCTGAAACTTGGACCGCCGTACGTTCCGTTGTCTTGCAACCCACCGTATACATAATACGGATCACGCATATCGACACCGATCCGGTAGTACTGTGCTATCGCGATGTTGTCAAAAAACAAGAAGTGGTTACCGTGGTCATGTGTAAGGAACGGTCCCTTGTCTTGGCCGATGTAGTAGCGGTCAGTGTTACCGGGATCCAACCACATGGCATGGAAGTCGCCGTGAATCTCTTCGTCCGGACTTCCGTTGCGGAATGTCGTACCGCCATCTTCTGAAACCATGAAGCGAGTCGTCAACACGTACACACGTTGATCATCGAGCGGATTGATCCGGATCTGTGAATAATAGAAAGGGCGATTGTTGTATGTGTTTACGTAGGTCCAACGCTCACCGCCGTTTGTCGAGCGATAGATACCAGAACCGGGTTCGTCGAGTACGCCGGTTTGTTCGGCCTCGACGATGGCCATCAACAGGTCCGGGTTTTGGCGTGAAATGGCCAGACCTATGCGCCCCGTGTCGCCGTCCGGCAGGCCATTTGTGAGTTTCACCCAATTGGCTCCGCCATCGGTCGATTTGAAGATGCCACCGTTGGGTCCGCCGCTCGAGAATGTCCAGGGTCGGCGCAGTCGTTCGTAGAATGCGACGTAGAGGATGTTCGGATCCGTTGGGTCCATGACGAGGTCGGTAGCACCCGTCCGACCGTCTTCCGGAAGACCACCTCTCAGCAGTTGCCAGCTGACGCCGGCGTCGGTGGTCTTGAAAAGTCCCCGGTCCCCCGAATGACCCCAGAGGTGTCCGATAGCGGCGACGTATGCAATGCGCGGGTCGGTGGGATGTGTAATGACGCGCGCGATCTGATGGGTGGAGTCCAAACCAAGGTGTTCGAATGTATTCCCGCCGTCGGTGGATTTATAGATCCCGTTGCCCCACGCGACGCTATTGCGGTTGTTGGCCTCGCCGGTGCCGACCCAGATGATATCGGGGTCCGGTTGGAAGATTGCAATGTCGCCGATGGAGGCGACCGGGTAGTCGTCGAAGATCGGCTCCCAGGAGGTTCCGGCGTTCACCGATTTCCAAACACCACCCGACGCGGCGGCCAGAAAGACCTTTGTGAAATCGGCGTCCACGCCCTCGATATCCACCACTCGGCCACCCATGTTGGCCGGCCCGATGTTGCGCCAGCGAAATGCCTCCAGGACCTCCTGGCTGGTGGCCTGGCCCGCCACGGGCGCAACGCAGGCGCTGAGAACGCCGCTTATAAGGAATACGGTGAATGTCTGACGAATCCTATGATGCGGCATGCACGCTCCAGGGGGGATTGCCTGGCGTGATCTACGAGGCCACGGTGGCAACGTCAAGCGCTGGTTGAGTGGTCTGCGGAGTCTTTGACGGCGATCGGCCATTCTACCTTAAAGCGTGCTTGTAGATGTGTTCACAATGGCTCAGGAATACCCAGTGCACTTTCCTTCCGAGAAGGGTGTTTCGATAGTGCGACGCTGTGTATTCTTCGGCCGCTATCGTTGACGGGACTTGATCGAGGAAACGAAAGATATGAGACACACCACCGACTATGCCATAAAGGCCGCTTGCCGTCTCTCTTTTGCGGATGCTGTTGCGAAGACACGCGAGGAGTTGGGCAAGGAGGGCTTCGGTGTCCTCACGGAGATCGATGTGAAGGAGACGTTGAAAAACAAAATCGACGTCGATTTCCGACCCTACGTCATCCTAGGCGCGTGCAACCCGGCCCTGGCGCATCAGGCCCTTTCCGAAGAGTTGGACATTGGCTTGCTCTTGCCATGTAACGTGGTGGTTTATGCGACGGATGATCCGGACGTCTGCTCGGTTGCGGCGATCGATCCTGTGGCGCAGCTTGGGATTACGGGTCGGCAAGAGATTGAGGCGTTGGCGACTCAGGTCCGTGAGAGATTGGAACGGGTCATCCTCGCGATCCGGGCGTGACGGCGATTTTGTGATGTGACATTGTGGTTGTTTGATTTGAACGTGCGTAGTTTTGATCGTAACTCGGCCTGTAAAAAGTCACAAATCAACCAATCATTGGTTCCGGCCACTATCCACTATTGTAAAAAACCTATACAGTCCCCAAATTGACCCGTCCCACGGTGCAAACAGGCCGACGTTGGATTTCGGGATGCCGACTCACGACCCAGGACCGCGATTTCGATGGATCGAGCCGTGTTTCTACATCACCGGGCGTGGTCACTCGCGATTCTGGGTACCCTGATTTGGGTCGCCGCATGCGAGGAGGATTTGCACCTCGTGAACCCGGATCCCGCATCTGCCGGCGTCGTCTCTCTCGTCATAACCCCGTCCATCGACACCCTTCATTCCATCGCGGATACAGTTTTTCTCGTGTCCACCGCATTCGATCAGTTTGGAGCGCAGGTCGGAACTGAGGATGTGATCTGGCGTTCGTCTGACGGCAATATCGTGGGTGTCACCGGGCGCGGGGTGGCTGTTTCTCGATCAAATGGAACGGTGGCCATCACCGCGACGTTGGGTGCCGCTTCTGATTCCGTCTCGCTCACGGTTGCACAGCGGGTCGCACGTGTCGAGATCGCGCGGAGCGCCGATACCCTCCGTGCCGTTGGCGCAACAACGTCTCTCGCCGTCGATTTGTACGATGCCAATGGCTATGCGATAACGAATACGGCCGTTGATTGGACGTCGTCGGACAACACCGTGGCAGTCGTGAGTAAAAAGGGTGTGATCACTGCGGTGAGGAACGGAGCGACATTCATCGCGGCCACCGCGGATCAAGGATCCGACTCGGTGCGTGTCACCGTTCTTCAACGAACAAACCGTTTGGTTGTTTCGCCGAGCGAGCCCATGTTGCGTTCTCTTGGGGAGACGTTGCAACTCACGGCCGCGGCGTTTGACAGTCGTGGACACGTGATGCCGGTTGAATCCATTCAGTGGGCTGCGGCGAGTGCCAATGTCATTACCGTGAGCGCAACGGGTATCGTCACCGCGGTGGCAAACGGCGTCGGTTACGTCAGGGCGGTTGTCGATGAGAGTTCTGATTCGGTGGCGATTGAGGTGGATCAGATCGCCGTTGATGCATTCGGAGAGACAGTGCCTCTGAAGTGGGCGGCACAAGATGCGCGTGGCTCCGCGATTGACGATACTGCCCCCGAATGGACACTGTCCAATATGACCGTGGTTCGCCTAGACGGTGACATGGTCACGTCGGTGGGCAACGGTGAAGTTACGCTGACCGCGCGAATGGACGGGGCCGCGGATACGGTGAATTTCGTCGTAAATCAGATATCC
>JAZDDD010000658.1:0-2170 GCA_036679545.1 Gemmatimonadota bacterium
GAAATGAGAAGCCCGGATTGGCCATGATATTGCGGATAACGAAACGGATGGTTTGTCGGAGCGTGCTCATGCGACTCCTTCTATGCAGTCAATTCTTGCAATGTACGCCGCCGATGAGAATTTGGCCTGCCCAGAGACTGCACGGAATGTCAGAGTTCTGTTAGGTTTTTTGAGGCGGAGGTGTACCGTCACCGACGGCAGCAGAGTCAGCATGTGCAGCATCCCTAACTACGCGCCGACGCCGAGTCCGGGTCGGGTCGCCGCCGGGCGGCACGCACCCAGATCACCGCACCGATCACGATGGCCATCGACAAAAATGTTCTGCCTGTAACTTGCTCGCCAAGTAACGCCCAGCCAAGAAATACCGCGACCACTGTGTTGGCGTACGCGTACGTACCAGCCATCGTCGCGGACATGTGCTTGAGGATGTAGACAAAAGCGGTGAAGCCAATAATCGAACCGAACACGATCAGATACAGTACGGCTGCTGCGCCGATCCAGTCAAAGCTGGCCGTGCGCCATTCACCGGCTCCCGTCGCGATCAGCAGCAATACAACACCGCCCGCGAGTTGTTGGAGCGCCGAATTCATGTACGGACCCGACGTTTTCGGTGCATGACGTTGCGAATAGATCGACCCCATAGACCAAAGGATCGACGCAACAGTCAGCGCGGCCGGGCCGCGCCAGTCCGCCGCACGCAGTTCCTCGAAACTCGTACCAACCAACAGCAACGTACCCGTAAACCCAACGAACAATGCAACAAATTGTATGGGCGTGGGCCGCGAGGAACTGCCTGGGATCACCGCATCGAAAACAGCTAACCAGAGTGCCACCGTCACGACGAAAATCGAAGCCACACCCGATGTCACGTACTGCTCCGCCCACATGACTAAGCCGTTGGCGCCCGCGAGCAACAACACGCCCACGATGACATTGGTCTGCCAGTCCGCGCGCGTGGTAGGAAGCCGATCCCCTCGCATCCGAGCTATGGCAATCAGCAGTAGACCCGCAATGACGAAACGCACCCCGCCCAGCAACGCTGGCGGCAGGTGATGAACACCAATCCGGATGGCGAGATACGTCGATCCCCACACGACACAGACAATCGCGTAAGCTATCGCAATGCGTGTACCTGTGCTCACGGGCTATCCATGAAGATGGTGCCCCAAACGAACGACCTCCGTGACCAGAAGATCAAGATCGTCAAGACGAGTCCGGTGGTTCGTGATGCACACGCGAAGCACAAACCGACCGTGCAGCACGGTGCTTGTTGGTGCCGCAGTTCCGTCTTCTTGGAGCTTAATAAGAATATCCGTGTTGAGCCGGTCGATCTCCCTATCGTCGATGTTATGTTTCCGCCCTACGTATCTAAAACAGACAACGTTCAAAGACACGGACGCCATCAACTCGAGTGCTTCGTGCTCATCAACCAAACGTTTCAGATGGCGCGCCTGTTCTATGTTCCGCCGCACAACATCGGCATACGGCGCAACTCCGTGCGCTTTGAGCGCCATCCACACTTTGAGCGCCTTGAACCCCCGCGTGAGTTGGGGACCGAGCCCATAGTAACTGACATCGTAGTTCGCTAGACCACCGGCCAGACCTTTCACGTAACCAGCATCCTCCGTGAACGCTTTCGCATGTGCCTGCGCGTCCTTCACGAAAACAACACCTGCCTCGATTGGCGCCAAGAACCATTTGTGAAGATCGAACGCTAGCGAGTCGGCGCGCTCCATTCCTGAGACAAGGTGTTTCAACTCCGGAACCAGTGCCACAAACGCACCAAACGCGCCGTCCACGTGCAGCCACAATCTTTCACGCTCGGCGACGTCGGCCAGCGCATTCAAATCGTCAAATGCACCCGTATTGGTCGTGCCGGCGGTCGCGGCGATTGCGAACGGTTGGAGCCCACGCAAACGATCTTCACGAATAGCGGCCTCGAGGGCATTTACATCCATTGCGTAATCCGTCGTGACCGGCAGTACGCGAACACCGGCGCTCCCGATACCAAGCGACCGCGCCGTCTTGCTCACCGAGAAGTGTGTCTGTGAAGACGTGTAGAGTACCGGGGGTTTGGGTGCGCGGGCCAACCCATCCTTCAAAACATCAAATCCGGCACGTTCATTCAAACCGACCGCAAGTCCAACCATGTTGGCCATCGAGCCACCAC
>JAZDDD010000659.1:0-2488 GCA_036679545.1 Gemmatimonadota bacterium
GATGCGGCACTCAAGCGGCACGACTGCGACCGAGCGGTCGAGCTATACCGAGGAGATTTCCTCGACGGGTTTTTCGTCTCCGAGCCTGATGTCGAGGAATGGATCGAGACACGCCGCGCAACTCTCAAAAAACGAGTGCTCGACGCACACACACGCGTGATAGACGCTTATGAAGACGGCGGAGACGTCGCCAATGCCGTCGCGGCAACCGAACGCGCTGTGCTGATGTCACCGCTAGATGAAGTCACGTTGCGTCGGTTGCTGACGCTTCTGGGACGGGAGGGGAACGTGGGCGCCGCCATTCGCGCATACGACCGTCTGACACGGACGTTGGCCAAACACCTCGATGCTCAGCCATCGATGGAAACAACGGCCCTGATTTCAACAATACGGAAGACCAGCTCCCCGGACGCCGACAACCGGTGGTTCGCGGAGAAAGCACCGACGGATCGATCGTCAAAACATCACGGGGCGGGTGAACCACAAATCTCGGCAGATGACACCGACTCAAATCGGACGTTGGCGGGCGCCGCAAACAGGGAGTCAAACCCGCCTTCAAACAATCCAGCACGCAGTCGGTTTGTGGCAGGTCTTGTAGGAACCACAATAGCTATTGCTTTGCTTGCATACGGAGCGATCACGCGAGTAAAGCCGAGTATTGATGACGTTCCGTTAGTAGCCGTCGCGCCGTTCACAAACGAGTCTCAGGATCCGAATCTGGATATCTACGGACGGTGGGCGGCCGCATCGGTGGCATTCGGCTTACAATACACGCGCGGTCGCATTCTGCCGACATCAACAACGTTTTTCCTTTACCGTCGCCTTTCGGAGGAGGCGTCTGGTTCCCAAGATGTCTCGCTGGACGAGTTTGCCGATGACACTGGCGCGGATATTGTCATCACGGGACGCTTCTACAAGGCGCCTGGAAGCGATAGCGTGCAAGTTTTTGTCAATGTCTACGATAGGCGCGAGGGGATGACGTCGCACACCATCAGTATCACGTATGTTCTTGCGTCGATGCATGCGGCCTTAAGTGACTTGCAACAAAGAGTGATGGGTGGGATTGAATACGCCCGATTCAGTCGTGACACGCCGCGAGCACCCCCGCTCTTTACAGCGTACAAGGCGTTTGAGACCGGTCTAGTCGCATTTGAGAACGGTGATCTGCGGAGTGCATTGGCAGGCTTTCTCCATGCCCACGAATTGGACCAAAAGTTTGTCAGCCCATTGATGGCGGCAGCCTTCATGTACGCAAACCTTGGCGACTCCAAGTCGGCATACGCACTTACGAAGCGGCTAACAGACGAACATGAGAGCGACCTTCCTCTCAGTGAATACCTCATTGTCGGATCCCAGCGGGCCGCGTTCGAGGGTCGGGATAAAGAGGGCTTGGAGTTGGCACGACGTGCAGCGGCAATTGCGCCATTTTCTATGTCACATTTACAACGGGCGATGTACGCTGCCCTCGTTGACCGACCGCACGAGGCATTGGGTTCGCTGCGTGACTTCCGGGAAGAGGTTGTGCCGCCGGGGGGCGCAATATTGTACACCATGGTGCTTGTGATGGGAAACCACCGAGTAGAAAACCACGAAAATGAACTGCGGGCGCTTCGCTCTTATCAACAGCGACACCCAACGCGGTCCGTTTTCGCCATCAAATGGTTTGCTCGGGCGTTGGCAGGGGTGCGCGATCATCGAGGGCTTGATTCGTTGATAAGTTCCCTCGGTCCGTCCTACCCTGCGATCGGAGACGTGCTGTACACAATTTGGACAGAACAAGCCTTTCACGGAGACGATCAGGGCGCGTTACGATTTGCGAATCGACACGTGGCTTGGTTTGACAGCAGTCCGGAGAACATTTCGGACACAGGGTCGCTCCATCACTACGCCAATGCTCTAGCGTTTACCGAACGGCTGGACAACGCATACGCCGTGCTGGAGTTAATAGGTCCTGATAATATGATAAATCGGCATTCATCTTTAACGTCATTTGAAAACCGACAGTCATCATATCGCCTGCGACGCTCGAGTTTGGCTCAGGTTGCGGCCCTGCGAGGGAATCCGAGTACGGCTGAAGCAATTATAACGGAACTCGAAGACGCAAGGAATCCATCCTCGGGTGTGGACTGGATCATTATTGCCGAGCAGGCAAAAGTCGCGCTTGCGTTAGGCGATTGTGCGCGGGCAACCCGGCTCGCACAGAGGGCGCGCGCTGCGAGTTTCGACACACCCGATTATCTCCACACACAATTGTTCGCCATTGCCAGGTTGGATTGTCCGGGATTCAGGAACGCGTGGGTGCCCGAGACGAATTAGTTGTCACGACGTCATGATGGGTACTCCCCTGCTCATCCGTGGCGCCAGCGGTGAAACTACGCGCCCGATAAGGGGACGGCGTCATTCCAATCGACGGCGAAGGGTCCTCCGGTGCAAATGGACAACATTGCTGCGCAGCGCCAAAAGATCACCTCACCATGGATCGTTGGAC
>JAZDDD010000066.1:0-2658 GCA_036679545.1 Gemmatimonadota bacterium
TCTGGAGTTGGATTACAACGACAGATCACAAACGAATCGGGATTCTCTATGGTGTATCGGCCTTTATATTTTTCTTGATCGGTGGGTTGGAGGCGCTGATCATGCGGACACAGCTGATGAGGGCCGACAACACATTAGTCTCGGCCGAGACGTTCAATCAGCTGTTCACGATGCACGGCACGACGATGATCTTCCTTGGCGTGATGCCGTTGTCTGCTGCCTTTTTCAATTTCATAGTACCGTTACAAATCGGTGCGAGGGACGTGGCATTCCCCCGTCTCAACGCCTTCAGTTTTTGGGTGTTCCTGCTCGGGGGTTTGTTCATGAACTCGAGCTTTCTCTTTGGCATGGCGCCGGACGGTGGATGGTTCGGTTATGCCAATCTGACGTCGCGTCAGTTCTCGCCGGGAATGAATATCGATTTTTGGGCGCTGGGACTTCAAATCCTAGGTATCGCGTCGTTGGCGGCAGGCTTCAATTTCATCGCAACGATCATCAACATGCGGGCGCCGGGCATGAAGCTGATGCGCATGCCCATCTTTACGTGGATGACGCTCATTACCCAGGTCATCGTCATTACGGCCTTCCCGGTCATTACCGTTGCGCTGGTCTTCCTGACATTCGACCGACTGTTCGGGACAAACTTCTATAACGTTGGCGCCGGTGGCGACGTCCTGTTGTGGCAACACCTATTCTGGATCTTTGGTCATCCGGAGGTCTACATCATCATCTTGCCGGCCATGGGCATCGTCTCCGAAGTGTTGCCCACGTTTTCGCGGAAGCCACTGTTCGGTTTTCCCGTTGTCGTATACTCCGGCTGTCTGATAGGTATCATCGGTTGGGGGGTGTGGAGCCATCACATGTTTGCGGTTGGGTTAGGCCCTATTGCGGACACGTATTTTGCCGGAATGACGATGCTGATTGGCATTCCGACGGGTGTGAAAATATTTAACTGGATTGCCACGATGTGGGGTGGCCAGATCCGCTACGCCACAGCTATGCTGTTCGCGATCGGTTTCATTGCCATGTTCATCATCGGTGGTGTTTCCGGGATCATGCACTCCGCTGCAACCTCTGATTTACAACAGACCGATACCTACTTCGTCGTTGCACATTTCCACTACGTGATGTTCGGTGGAACGGTGATGGGCATTTTTGCGGGGATCTATTATTGGTGGCCAAAAGTCTTTGGGCGTCTCCTGCATGAGGGGCTTGGCAAAACGCATTTCTGGTTGATGTCCGGGGGAGCGATGCTGACGTTCTTCCCGATGCACTGGATAGGGCTACTCGGTATGCCACGGCGCGTATATACGTACTCGGCGGACCTTGGATTGGAAAGTTCAAACTTCGCGGCGACCATGGGATCGTACGTCATTGGGTTTTCGATGATCCTCTTCGTGATCAACGTGATCAGGACAAGTCGGTCGGGTGAAAAAGCGGGGAAGAATCCCTGGGGTGGCGGAACGTTGGAGTGGGGAATTTCGTCGCCGCCTCCTGTTTACAATTTCTCCGTTATCCCCGAAGTCAGAAGTCTCCATCCCATGTGGACGGAAAATGGCGTATCAGAAATTCCTGACGTTCCGCCCGAGCCGGTGCATGTTCCCGGTGGTTCCTACTGGCCAATTTTTACAGCCGTGGGTGTTACCATCTTTTTCTTGGCTCCATTGTTGCACGCGCTGTGGCCCGCGTTGCTCGGCGGCGCGATAACCGTGGTGGGCATCTTTAGTTGGGCCTTTGAACCTTTCGAGATGTGAGCGATGAGTCACGCCGCTAGCGCCCACCATACGAGTACGGGTCTCGACACACGCAAAATCGCGTTCTGGACATTCATAGGTTCCGAGTGCCTGCTGTTCGGGACACTGATTTCCACATACTTGGTGTACGAGGGACGGAGTGTCACGGGCCCGACGACACAAGAAATCCTCAACCTCCCGCTGACAACGATCAGCACGTTTGTTTTGCTGATGTCCAGTCTTGCAATGGTGCTAGCGCTCTCGGCGGTGAGGCGGGGCGACCGTAAAAGCGCGACGATCTGGCTGGCGGCTACCGCTGGTTTGGGCGCCGTCTTCTTGGGGTTCCAGTATGTCGAGTTCACGGAATTCGTGCATGAGGGCCTCACAATAAAGACAAACCTTTTCGGTTCGACGTTCTTTGTACTCACCGGTTGTCACGGTTTGCACGTGGCCATTGGCGTCATATGGCTTTCGACTTTACTGATTTTGTCTATGCGAAATCAACTTGGACCGGAACGTGCCATGACGGTGGAGCTTTGTGGTCTGTACTGGCACTTTGTCGATGTGGTGTGGATCGTGATCTTTACGGTGGTCTATCTGTTGCAGCGGGGAGGGATCTGATGAGCGATGACGAAACGCAACACGCTCACCCGGACACCAAGACGTACTTACTTATTGCCGGGGTCCTCACCGTCATTACGGCCATCGAGTTTGGATGTTTGTATGTCCCTGCACTCAAGCCCATCGTGGCGCCGCTGCTATTGAGTCTCTCTGCAGTCAAATTTGCACTTGTCGTCGGGTTCTATATGCATCTGAAACCGGATGCACCGTTGTTTAGGTGGATTTTTCTTGCGCCCTTAACCCTGGCGGCGGTTGTAATGCTTATGTTGTTGGCGTTGTTGCGATAAGGTCTGCGAAGCAGACC
>JAZDDD010000660.1:0-2888 GCA_036679545.1 Gemmatimonadota bacterium
GTCAGCGACGCCGGGTGTTCGAGGAGTGGCGATGGGGACTCGTTTACCGGGAATGGACCACTTTACGCGATGGATCGAGTTGGACGGTGAGAGCCAAACCAGCGACCTCCGAGGCCACGGAGTTTTCACTGCGAGCGTCGATGTTGACTTTTTCTCCACGCTCGAACAACCAATCTTGACTGGTCGTGGGTTCGATGCTCTCGACGTCAGTGACAATCGCTCCGCTGTTATCGTCAACACGAGCTTCGTGGAGCGGGTGTTGGGTGGTCGCAATCCGATAGGGAGGCGTATCCGATACAAGATATCCGACGAAGAACCGCGGCCATGGTTTGAGATCGTCGGCGTAGTTGGGCACTTGGGTATGAATGAAGTGAATCCCGCGACAGACGCCGGGTTGTATCACCCTTTGGCGCCGGGCGAAGTCAACCCCGTTCTACTCGCGATTCATGTAGGCGACGATCCCGAGGCCTTCACACCCACGCTACGAGCAATAGCGAGTGACGTGGATCCGAACGCGATGATCCAAGACCCGATCGTACTCAGTGAAGTATTCTCCGAACAGCGTTGGGGTGCGCGGTGGGGGTCGATATCGTCCTTGGTGTTTGCGTTCATTGCACTGACGCTTGCGGCGTCTGGTCTTTACGCGCTCATGTCCTTCACGGTGGGTGTATACCGAGGTGCAGCTTGCCGCGCTTGAGAAAGCGCAACAGGAGCACGACGGCGAACCGGACGCGATCGAGACGTTGAATGCCCGGGTGCTGCCGTTCTCGGCGTTCGTTCTTAACGCCGGCCGGGTTGGACGGTTCGAGTCTCGTATGGTTCGACTTCTCGCGTACGCGACCTAGCACACGGTGCAGGCCGCCGCGTACATCGTTCGTCGGCCGTTGTTGAGCACCAACGGTCAGCGATTGACACCTGACCATTTATGACTATCATATGACCATGAAAAAACGAATTCGTATTGCCGATCTGAAGGCGCGGTTGAGCGAGCACATCCGGTACGTGAGACGGGGACACACCCTGACCGTCCTCGATCGGGACACGCCGGTGGCTCGGTTGGTGCCCATTGACCAGCCCTCCGAACTGGCGATTCGACACCCGGCTGGAGTCTCCAAGTCGGTCGCGGATGTTCCCCTCCCCCCACGGCTCAAACTGGCGGCCGATCCGGTCGAAATGCTGCTCGCCGATCGCAACTCCGGTCGGTGAAGGGATACCTTGATTCCTCGGTCATACTACGTGTGATACTCGGACAACCCGGACGCCTACGCGAATGGCGCAACTTCGAACTCGGCGTCGGGAGTGGACTGGTCGAGGTCGAGTGCCTTCGAACCTTGGATCGTCTCAGGCTGAGCGGCGAAATAACTGATGATGAGTTAGCTACCCGCCGGGAAACAGTGTACCGCGTGACTGAAGAAATGGAAATGGTCGAGCCTACGACCATCGTGCTTCGTCGAGCATCCCAGCCGTTGCCCACTCCCTTGGGAACGTTGGACGCTATACACCTAGCGACCGCAATTCTTTGGAGGGAACTTCGCAACGAAGAATTGACGATGGCGACGCACGACAAGGCGCTGGGAACAGCTGCTCGCTCGACAGGTTTCAGAGTGATCGGGGTTTGAAGCAGTGAGCGATTCTGTCTGGCGAAAACCTTAGCTGGACGACCGCGATCACTGACCCCCTCTCGACCGCACTAGCAGGTCGGTATCGCATCGAACGCCGATTGGCGAGGGCGGTATGGCGACCGTGTATCTTGCCGAGGATGTGAAGCACCTTCCTCCCCAAGATATCGCCGCAGGCGTGGACGGATCTCACCCACGTGCGGGATGCAGAACGCCTTTAGTGGAAAAGCTTCCGGACCGAGTCCTCGTTAGGCTTCACGCGCGCTGATGCTGACGATGCCACGAACGGTCCGTCTAGTGCGCACGCGCCACTGCTAGCGAAACGTGTACTTTGATCGTGCAGGTCAGATCCAGCCGATGCAGGTGTTGAAAGCGGACGCGTAGCCCGATCGAGTGCAACGGCGCAGCGATGATGGATCACTAACTAGTCAGTACTTCATTTTTGTCCAGGGGGTGGCGGTGCTTCTTTTGGTTACAGGATTCGCGGCGAGCTGCATCCCCGCATTCGAGGGCATGCGGGTGAATCCGAATGTGTCGATGCGGGCGGAGTGAGGTGTCCCTTTTGCCTCGGTATATGTACGTCCGTTAGTGTTTCAACTCTCCATGCGGCCCCCCTCACGCGCGCAGATGTGAGAAAAAGCAATTAAGGCGTCCGAATTGCTGCAGGGATTGCGCCTAATCCTTACGAGTGGTGAAGCAATGCCGGTGACCAGGGTACGGGCGTTGTTGCCGGATGCGAATCACGAGACTCTGTTCTAACTTGGAGTGAGCCAACGACGATGATGACAGTCAGGAAATGGGAGAAACCCAACCCGGTGGGAGAGCCACGTGAGAAAATGGACTCCGGCGCCAACGTCCGTCGTACTCATGTCCCTTGCGCAGTGCCTCGTCCTAGTCAGTTGCGTGGGCTCCGATACCTCCGAGCTGGACGAAGCATCGACGTCGCTGGATGAGCCGGGCGTTCTCCTGGACGATGAGAATCCGGTGACATTGGAGTTTCAGCGTCATTGGTTCCGAAACGAATACGCCTCGATCAACCGCATCGCCTGCACTCGGTAGGCTATCCCCGCCTAACACTTGTAGAATCCCGGCCTTGGTGGGACCTTGACCCTTGATGGAGTCACCAACGTTTGAGGTTGCCGGATCCCTGATTCGGCAACCCCGAGAAGCAGTCCGACGATTGAGCCCGCGCGTTAATAGTTGTGGACAGATTTATGAGAGCGCTCAAAACGAATGAGTGCTTCCAGTTCATAACACACCAAACGACTC
>JAZDDD010000661.1:0-5677 GCA_036679545.1 Gemmatimonadota bacterium
TTGATACCCTGTGCCAAAAACGTAAAAGTCCTGAGGCGGGACTCGACGTCGCGATCGTCCGTGTTGATCCAGTACTGAAAAAACGCATACGGCGAAGTCAGTTCAGGATCGAGCCAAACGTTACCCGCTTCAGTCTTCCCGAATTTTGCCCCGGATGAGTTGGTCAGCAGCGGTGCGCAGAGCGCGTGTGCCTCGCCGCTTTCTACTCGTCTAATGAGATCAATGCCAGCGGTAATGTTACCCCACTGATCGCTGCCACCCATCTGGAGTTCACAACCCATTGATCTGTAAAGATGCAGGAAGTCGTACGCCTGGAGCAGCATGTAACTGAATTCCGTGAACGAGATCCCCGCTTCCAAACGACTTTTCACGGAATCCTTTTGCAGCATCGTGCTGATCGTGAAGTGCTTCCCGGTGTCGCGAAGAAACTCCACAAGCGATAACGGTTGTAGCCAATCCGCGTTGTTCGTCACACGGGCGGCGTTCGTCCCGGAAAAGCTTAAGAATTGTTCGAGTTGTTTCTTTACAGCCGCGGAGTTGGCCGAGATTTCGTCCAAGGTCAAGAGTGGTCTCTCCGATTTCCGTCCACTCGGATCCCCGATCATTCCGGTGCCACCGCCTACCAAAACCACTGGAGTTCCACCCGCCCGTTGTAAATGCGCAAGCAACATAACCGGCACCAAACTGCCCACATGAAGGCTTGTGGCGGTCGGATCGAAACCGATATATCCGTGTATGGAACCCTGTATCAACCTCTTTTCGAGGCCGGGCGTGGCGTTGTCAAAAAGGCCGCGCCACTGCAGTTCCTTTAGTAATTCTTGCATGGCGCGCGAAGGTTACGTTTGCTCATGGCCGCTGGCAAGCAGGCCCACAACCCGGTAGCTTGAGTTCGATGGGCAGGATCAAAGACGCACTCGTTTCATTCTGGCAAATCCCCGCCGTCCCCCGTGTGCTTGGTGTGGTGTTGCTGGGTGGTATGGGTCTTGGGATCGGGACATTCGTTGGCTCTTGGTCCAGGGCATGTGCCGGTGCGTCCTGTCCGTCCATTGCGGAGTTCGACGAATACACCCCCGTTCAATCGCTGAAATACTACGCCGCAGACGGGCGACTCATCACTGACGCTGGGGAGAGTCGCACCGTACTACCTCTCGCAGAGATGTCCTCCGCCATTCCCTCGGCGATGTTGGCCATCGAAGACAAGCGATTCTTTGAACATGGGGGCGTTGATTTCAAACGTTGCGTTTTTGCGGCGGCGCGAGCGGCTCTCACGTTTAGTTTTGGCTCAGGTGGTTGCTCGGGCATCTCTATGCAACTCGCTCGCAACATCTTCCCTAACCGGTTGCCAGCCGATCGTAGTTCCAAATTGACCACCGTGCGCCGAAAAGTGCGCGAAATCCAGGTGGCTATTGAACTGGAGAAGACGTACTCAAAAGAGCGCATCATCGAACTGTATCTCAACCAGATCTTCTTGGGCGGCCGCGCCCACGGTGTTGAGATGGCGTCACAACAATACTTTGGCAAATCTGCAAGTGACGTGAATGTCGCGGAGGCCGCCGCACTTGCCGCCATGACACAGTTGCCCAACCGCTACGATCCCCGCCGATATCCGGAACGACTCGCGCGCCGACGGAATACCGTCCTGAATCTGATGCGCGATCAGGGATACCTCACGCCCGAAGATACGGAGCGATGGAAGGCGTACCCGATTGCTGTGAGTCGTACCGGTGATGGGTATCGCGGCGTGGCAGAGTACTTCGTCGAGTGGGTCCGCCAACAAGTCTATGCGCGATTCGGAAATCAACTCTTCACGGAAGGTTACCGAATTTACACCACGTTGGACCTCGACATGCAACTTGCCGCCGAGCGGTCGTTGGTTGATCAACTTCGCGCGATAGAGAGTGGTTCGATTCGCGCCTTTAACCACGAAACGTACGACGAATTCGTCGCGCGGTATGGCGGAACGCCGCCACTGAACAACGCAGCAACACCCTATTTGCAGGGTGCCTTAGTGACGCTCGATACCACCGGGCACGTACTTGCCATGGTCGGCGGGCGCAGTTTTGCAGAATCCAAATTTAACCGTGCCGTCCAAGCTGTGCGGCAACCCGGTTCCACTTTTAAGCCCTTCGTATACTCCGCCGCGCTAAGAGCCGGTCGTCCCGCAAGCTACATCGTAGAGGACGAACCTATTAGCACCATGCAGAACGACAGCATGCCATGGGAGCCCGTGAATTTTGAGGGCGATTTTCGTGGTCCCATGACGATACGTGAAGGTCTCAAGTTGTCCCGCAATCTCGTTGCAATTCGGACAGGTCTCGAGTTGGGTGTATCGACGGTGATTGGTGAGGCTCGTGCCTACGGTATCACCACGCCGATCCCGGAGTTCCCGGCAACTTTGATCGGAGCGGCGGGAGTGTACCCAATCGAGATGGCTTCCGCATTCACATCGTTTGCAACGCTCGGCACACGCGCCGCGCCGATTGGCATTATTCGAGTCGAAGACGCCGCCGGGAATATCGTGTGGGAACCACGTGTTCGAAAAACACAGGTCCTCGACCGCGATCGTGGATGGTTGCTGACAAACATGCTTGAGGACGTTGTGCGTAGCGGCACGGGATACACGGCAATTCGCGCCCGCGGCGAACTACCGTATAACATTCCGGCTGGTGGAAAAACCGGAACGACCAACGACGGATCAGATGTCTGGTATGTAGGGTTCACCCCCGAATTGGTCACCGCACTTTGGATTGGTTTTGACGAACGCAAGAGGATTACACAGGGTGCAGCCGGTGGTCTGTTGGCAGCGCCGGCGTGGGTCGAATACATGAAGGAGGTCTACAGCCGACGGCCGCCACCGGACCCGTGGGTCCGACCGCGCAATCTGATCTCTCGGGAGATTGATCGATTCACCGGCTATCGAGCCACTCGGTTCTGTCCCCGGCACGAACGGTATTGGGATTGGTTCGTTCCGGGTACTGAACCCACGGAGTTTTGCCCTTATCATCAGGTAAACTTTAGGCTGACACGCGCCCTACCAACGGACTCGGCCGTTCACCAACTCCACGTACAAAACTGAACGTTCGGCTTCGTGCGGACACGGTGTTCCCCGTCTCTGCACCTCCAATCAAAAACGGGGCAGTGCTCATTGACGATACCGGGAAGATCCTCGCTATTGGTCCCGATTCGAGTGTGCCCAAGCCAGGCGGCACCCCAGAAGTTGACTTCCCCGAATCCGCCCTGATCCCCGGGCTTATCAACGTGCACACGCATCTCGAATTGACCGATCTCGGTGGCCCCATCGAGGCACCCAACTTTTACGAGTGGATACAAACTATTCGGCGTGAAGTTTCGGCCCGATCACGTGAGATGTTAGTCGAATCGGCCCGACGCGGTGTGTTAGATGCGTGGAGGTGTGGTACCACAACTGTTGCCGACACGGGAAGTACCGGTGTCGTTGCGCCGGCGCTCGCTGACATGTTCGGTCGGGGTGTTGTGTATCAAGAAGTATTTGGACCGAATCCCGATGATGCGGACGTTCGGTTGAAAGAACTCCAACGAACACTGGAAAGTTTGTACGATTACACGTCGGAACGTGTCACCATCGGCGTGTCGCCACATGCGCCTTATACGGTGAGTGGTAAACTGTACAGCGCGGTTGCTGACTTCGCGCGGCGTGAAGGGATACCGGTAGCGACCCATGTTGCCGAGTCGGTTGCGGAGTCGGATCTGATCGTGAATGGAGCGGGGGAATTTTTCAACGCGCTCACGCAGCGTGGAGTCGCGTTGCCGCAAAAATCAAACAGTCCGATTCAGTATATCCGGGACATCGGACTCCTCGACACAGAACTTCTGGCCATTCATTGCGTGCAGGTGGACGTTGCCGATTGCGCATTGCTTGCGGCACACAATTGCGCGGTTGCATCATGTCCCACGTCGAATCGACTGCATGGGCATGGTGTTGTTCCCCTGGAAGTTATGGTGAACGCCGACATCCGCGTAGGAGTCGGTACGGACTCGGTTGCGAGCGTCGGTTCTCTGGATCTCTTTCGAGAGGGCCGTGCGGTTCGTCAATGGTTGAACTTGTCGGCGGAGGAAACATTACGTTTCCTTACCATGGGCGCCGCGCGCGTCCTCAGCATGGAGCAATATGTCGGATCGCTCGAGGTCGGCAAATGGGGTGACGTGACTGTGGTCGCAACACACTCTTCAAATGTTTCAACGATCGAGCAGATTGTGGCTGCCTCGCCGTCTCAGATAAGAGGTACATTCGTGGCGGGACGACGTGTGTATGATGCGGTGCAAAACTCTCAGTGTGTGACGCGAGGTTTCGAGTGAAGGTGCAACGCCGGTCACTTATCCTGAAGTTGGTCAAGGAACATCGTGTACACAATCAGGATCAACTTCGTGACCTCCTGTCCGCGGAGGGGATCGAAGTAACCCAGGCAACCCTCTCACGCGATATGCGGGATTTACGGCTTGCTAAGGTGTCAAATCCCAAGGGTGGCTCGTACTACACCATACCGCCTGAAGGTGAGACACAGATTCTTTCCCTCCAAAGTTTGTTGCCCGCGCTCCTCCTCTCTGTCCACGGGGTAGGGCCGTTTGTAGTGGTCAGGACCCCGCAGGGTAGTGCGGAGGCGCTCGGTGGGGCGCTCGATGTCGAGGATTGGCACGAGGTTATAGGCACGATCGCCGGTGACGATACTCTGCTTGTCATTACGCGAACCGAGGCGGATAGGGCGCTGACGGAGGAGCGGCTGCGGGAATTGGCAGGTTTCGAGGTCCCCTAGGATGCCCAGGGTCCATTGCGGGCCCAAGATTTGCCAGTATTTTTATTCATCTCAGCGTATATATTCCCAATCATAGGTGATCAAAGATGGGGCAAAGTGTTGTTCTCGCCTATTCCGGCGGGTTGGATACATCGGCAATCGTACCGTGGCTCAAACAGAACTACGGGTATGACGTCATATGTTATGCGGCAAATGTCGGACAGGGCGATTCAGAGCTAGCGGGCTTAGAGGAAAAGGCGCGGGCGTCGGGAGCTGTGGACTGTGTGATCGACGATCTGCGTGAGCAGTTCGTGCGCGACATTATTTTCCCCACCGTCAAGTCCGGTGCGATCTACGCCCGAGAATACTTGCTCGGCACCGCAATGGCGCGTCCGGTGATTGCGGCCGGCCAGGCGGCGTTGGCATTGCGTGTCGGCGCCACCGCATTGGCGCACGGTTGTACGGGCAAAGGGAACGATCAAGTTCGGTTTGAACTCACGTATATGTCGCATGCCCCGGACCTCAAAGTGATTGCACCGTGGCGGGAATGGGAATTTCGCGGTCGCGAAGACCTGTTTGACTATCTCCAACGTTTGGGCATGCCGTCCGATAGTACCCGCGACAAGGTTTACTCGCGGGATCGGAATCTGTGGCATTGCTCTCACGAGGGTGGTGTGCTGGAGGACCCCGGAGCTGCACCCGTCTCGGAGATGTTCTTACTTACCAACGACCCGACCGAAGCACCTGACAAGCCTGCGGATGTAGTTATTGATTTTGAACAGGGTGAGCCGGTGGCGGTGAACGGGATTCCGCTCAACCCCGTTGAATTGGTTGAATATCTCAATGGGATTGCCGGTGAGCATGGGGTTGGGCGAGCTGACATCGTCGAGGATCGTTTGGTCGGTATG
>JAZDDD010000662.1:0-3695 GCA_036679545.1 Gemmatimonadota bacterium
CGGCGTTGGATTGTGTCGAAGATGCGGCGGGAATGCGAATGCACAAAACGAGAGTAGTCGCCCGGCGAGAGGCATCCCACCCACGAATCGAAAATTTGAATCACATCGACTCCGGCATCTACCTGCGCCAGAACGTAGTCCGATACAACACGCGTAAGTTTTTCGAGTAGCGTGTTAAACACGTCGGGTTGGCCAAACATCATTTGTTTCGTCTTTAGGAATTGCCGGCTCGGCCCCCCTTCAATGACGTAACTCGCGAGTGTGAATGGTGCACCGGCGAAGCCGATGAGTGGCGTTGCGTGGCCGAGTTCCTTTTTAATCAGTCGTATGGCTTCGAGAACGTGACCGAGTTGCTCGTTGGGATCGACCGGGCGTAACGCGGCGACATCCGCGGCGTTGCGTATGGGGTTGTGAAATCGAGGTCCGTCGCCCTTCACGAATTCCAGTTCCAGGCCCATCGGAACGAGTGGAAGCAAAATGTCGGCGAACAAGATTGCGGCGTCGACGTTGAATTGTTTGACGGGTTGAAGGGTTACTTCGGTTGCTAATTCAGGCTGCGCGCAGATCTGGAGCAACGTGTTGCGCTTGCGTATGCGGCGATACTCCGGCATGTACCGGCCAGCCTGCCGCATGAACCAAACCGGTGTAACGCTCGTGGGTAATCCTCTGCAGGCGTCTAGGAACGCGGGTGTGTTGGCCCCCGCCGTACTTACCATGCGGGCAAGGCGTTATCGTTGGGTTGGTAGATTGCGGTGTGAAGTGGTGTGTCGTTCTTTGTAAACCGGCGGCCCTCAGTCCTTCGCAGCTCTTGGACCAGGTCAGAGAATCGCGACAAATCATCGGTTTCATATACGACGACGAACTCTTGATCCTGTAACCCAAACGAGTATAGCAGCAATTGCGTGATGTCACGGTACTGTTTGCCAATGCTGATGTGCTCGTTCATCATACTTTGGCGGGTTTCCTGACTCTGGAGATACCAGTCCGCCGTCTTGGTAAACGGGTAGATAATGAGATACGGATGGGTTCGTTCTGATTGAAACGGATCGATCTCGCCTGCGGACCGGGCGCGACTATACTGTGACCGTCGTGTAAGACCCCAGAGTGCGTCTCGCATCTTCATGAAGGGTCGAAACGGCCCCATCGCGTTGGCGTATGCTGAGAAAAATACTTCGGCACCACGGGCGTCATCGGCTGGCACCGCGCACCACATCAAAAAATCACTGGTCCGTTCCAATCCAAACGTCTGATAGTGGTGTACCGAACTTGCCAGTCCTCGTACCGACTGTAGCCAGTCGGCATGCAGACTTTGCCGGAATGCCTTGTCTTTATTCCAGTACGCGTCCGTAAATTGAAACGTCGAGAAGTGGTTGAGCGATCGTGGCGGTTGGTCGGCCATAGTCAGTCGTCATCCAACGCGAAGAGGTGACGGACCACACGTGTGTATTCTTCCTGCCGGTATGTGTCCGCATTGCGGCGAAGTTGCGCCGTCGGGTCGTGCAAAAGCTTGTTCACAAGCGATCGCGTTAACTGCTCGATGTCTTCGTGTGTGGCACTCTTGTTTTTGGCGGCAAAACGTTCCACTTCCCGTTTCCGGATCGTCTCGGCGCGGCTTCGTAAAGCGCTGATGATGGGGCGAACGTCAGACTCCGATCGCCGGGTCCGGAACGCCTTCAGTTCCTCGTCGATGATCCCATCGACGTGGGGAACTTCAGCCTGCCGCTCGGCGATGTTAGCATCGATCCTATTCCGAAGATCATCGATCCCAAACAAATGGACGTTGTCCAGTGTGCCAACGGCGTCCTCGACGTCCCGGGGAACCGCGATGTCGACAAACACGATCGGCTTGTCCGATTTACGATGACGTAGTGCACGCTCCACCATGGCTTTGTCGATGATTGTTTCGGGTGCACTGGTTGACGTGAGGACGAGGTCGGTGTCGATCAATGCCGTTGCTAGTTCATCGAGTCCGATCACGCGTTCGCCACCTCTCGCGAGTTTCAGCGCGTGTTCTCGCGTGCGGTTTGCGATAGTCAGTTGCGCCCCTTCCAGCCCGCGAAATGCGCCCGCCGCCAACCGACCCATCTTACCGGACCCCACCACGAGGACGTTGCGGCCGTCGAGACCGCCAAGACGTTCGCGGCCAAGACCGACGGCGACCGAACTGACGCTGGCCGATCCACGCCCGATGGCGGTTTCGGTGCGTGCCCGTCTACCCGTTCGGATTGCGCTTTGAAAAATCTCTGTTAAAACCGGACCACTGGCCTTTTGTTTGATTGCCCGTTCTAGCGCGGTTGCAACTTGACCTGCAATTTCTGATTCTCCAACAACCATCGAATCGAGTCCGCACGTGACACGGTACAGGTGGTGGACCGCGTCCAACTCTTCGAGCGTGTAACAACGTTCATTCAGTTCGTCGGCTGTGACCTTGTGTCGTTTCGTCAGCTCGCTCGCCAGCTCGACTAACCAAGCGTCGTCACCCGGTTCGCCGGTCACGACGTAAACTTCCGTGCGGTTACACGTTGCCAACACGACGAGTTCGCGTACACCGGAGAGTTGCCCGCCTCCGTTTCTGTCTGCCGCGGCGTAGGCGGTTTCCAATTCGAGGGCCTGGTGCATCATCTGCTCGCGGAACTCGATGGGGGCGCCGCGATGATTGGTCCCGAAGCACGTCACTGACATTGCCCGTGACCTGCCGGTCATCGGCGGCCGTCCGGTCTCGACGGTCCCGTGGTTCTGGGCATGCTGCTCGGCGAATTGATCGAGGTCGGACAACCGGAACCGGCGATGGCCGCCGGGGGTGAGCAGCGCCGGCACTTCGCCCTCGTCTACCCACCGGCGTAGGGTTGCCGGGTGGACGCCCAGGCGGTTGGCGGCCTGACTCAGGGTGATCCAACCGGGGTTAATGGGTGTTGAGTGCGTCAAGAAAGTTATAGAAAGTTCAATAAAGTTTTAGAAACCGCGGCAGTTTTAACGTGGAAAGGAAGATGGGTCAAGGGCGAGGGCTGGCGCCCTCAGCAAAAACGAACAGGGCCACGGAATCCGTGGCCCTGTTTCGTCGATCATACTTTTGCCGCCAAACCGGTAATCGCCGATTTACCGACGTATCTCGGAAAGCGCCCAGATTGCCCATCTCCGGACCTCGGGATTTTGATCTTCCATCGCCTTTGCAAGTGCATCTGCAGCGGTGGGACTTCCGATTTCGCCGATCGCCCATGCGGACCAGCGGCGTACTTCCCAGGCGTTGTCGTTTAGCAGGGCGGACGAGAGCGCATCCACGGCACTCGGTGCTTGTATTTCACCAAGTGCCCAGGCGGCCCAACGCCGAACTTCGGTGTTGTCGTCGTTCCGTAGCGCACGGCCAAGTGATTCGACCGCTTGCGGACTCTGGATCTCGCCGAGTGCCCAGGCCGCCCACCGGCGGGCTTCGTGGTAATCGTCTCGTTGCACCGCGTAACCCAGGGCCTCCGCAGCTTGTGGAGATTGGATTTCGCCCAGTGCCCAGGCGGCCCAACGCCGAACTTCTCCCGAGACGTCACTCACAAGAGCTTCGCCCAATGCCGGGACACCACGGGGGTTCTGGATTTCACCAAGTGCCCACGCTGCCCACCGCCGCACCTCGTCGACGGGATCTTCGAGCAGAGTGCGCGACAATGCTTCAATGGCGTCCTGGCTTTCAATCTCACCGAGAGCCC
>JAZDDD010000663.1:0-6806 GCA_036679545.1 Gemmatimonadota bacterium
GGGTGTTGGGTTTGCAACGTTGCGGTTAGACGCTCTACTCGACGCCGCGCGTTTTTCCGAGCGTGCCGTCGATCGAAAACATCTTGTCGAATTGGAAGTTTTGGAGGAGTTAGCTACGCGGGGCCAAGCAACCGCCGAGTCTTCGCAGAGAGCGGTGGTTGCTTAGAGCTGGGGGCCCCACCCGCTCAGACTGATTGGCCACGAAATCACAAAACCTCAACTGTGCGATTGTTGGTTGTTGGTTTGCCCCGTTGCCAACCCTACCAGCTGACTTGCCACGAAATCCACGGAATCCACAAAATCCCACCACGCCACGAGAAAAGTAAATTTTAACGAGCCACTAAAACTCATTCGATTTTTTTGGTGGATTTAGTGGATTTAGTGGCAAAATTGTGTTCTTCGGGTGATGTTTGGCTCGGTGTATTCCGGGGATTCCGTGGCGTTTTTCTTATTCACAACGCATTGCAGTCATCGGATCGACGGCCGCCGCTTTTCTTGCCGGTAGGTACGCAGATCGACGGCCGCCGCTTTTCTTGCCGGTAGGTACGCAGCCAATAAAGACGTAACGAACAAGAGCAACGGTATCGACCCAAACACGAATGGATCCCGCACGCCTAGGTTGAACACCAATCCGCTCATGAATCGGCTAAGCCCAAGCGCGACCAATAAGCCGATGCCGATGCCGGTCATCGAGAGAATTAGCCCGTGTTTTACAACGGCTTGTCGTACGGACCTGCCATCCGCGCCGAGTGCCATACGGACTCCGATCTCTCTGGTTTGCTGGGCGACGGAGTAGGCCATCAGTCCGTAGATGCCAACCGCGCCAAGAATAAGAGCTAAGCCAGAGAAGAGTCCCATGACCGTGCTCGTAAAACGTTCGTCCGACATCGAACGAGAGAGTACATGTTGCATGGTTTGAATGTTGGCCAGGGGCAGGTTGGGGTCGAGCTCGCCGATGGCGTTGCGGACGGACAAAATCGTAGCGGATGGGTCCGTGTCTGCACGAACAGCGAGTGTTGACACACGAGTAACGAATCCGCCGTAAATTGCGCCCGCTTGTTGCCGCGGCACGAACAACTGCGGATTAACGTCTTCCACTAAACTCGCCTGCCGCACGTCTCCAACGACGCCAACTATCGTCATGACAGGGTTGGCGTTGTCTGGAAAGTTTCCAACTTGCACTTGTTGACCGATGGCGTCCTCGTCTGGCCAAAACAGTTGGGCCATACGTTCGTTCGTGATCGCGACCGGTGGCGAAGACTCGCCGTCGCGCTCGTTGAACTTCCTACCCGCTTTGATGGGGACAGAGAGTGCGTCGAAGAAACCGGCACTAGCAACCTGGTATTGAGCGTTCCAAGAAGGCCCGTCTTCGACACTTGGGCGTCCAACCAAACTCAACGTCTCGAACCCGGGGCTTCCCGTGAGTGGTAGGCGTCTGACCGCTCCTGACGCCGTCACTCCGGGGATGGCTGCGAGGCGCTCGTTGAGGTTACGATGGAAACGCGCGACGTCGGTAGTTTCCGGGTACAAAGCGCTGTTGAGCGAAAACTCCATGGTGACCACACCGGTTGGATCAAAACCGGGGTCGGTACGACGGAGTTGAGCCAAGCTCTTGATCAACAATGCTGCGCCGATAGCGAGCACTAAGGCAATGGCTATCTCAGACACAATCAACGTGCGGCGGAACGTCAAGCGACGGCGTCCGGTGGTTGACCCCGTCGAGCTTTCCTTGAATGCGTGCGCAACACTACTGCGAGCAGCTGCAATCGCCGGCGCGATGCCAAAAGCGATTCCGGTAATCAAGGAAATCAACGCGGTGAATGCCAATACGACGAAGTTCATGGAGAGATTGTCCTGTCGCGGGAGATCGGCCGGTCCGGCTGTTACGATCGCGTTCACGCCCAGTTGCGCCAAACCGAGCCCAAGCGCTCCGCCGAGCAACGCAATCACAACACTCTCCGTCAGCATTTGACTGACTAATCGCGAACGCCCAGCGCCAATTGCCGTGCGGATTGCCATTTCGCGGTGCCGCGTCTCCGCACGAGCCAACATCAAACCTGCAACGTTCGCACATGCAATGAGCAGAACTAGACCAACTGCTCCGCTAAGTAAGTTGAGCGCCGGACGCACGTCTCCCACCAGGCGTTCATGTAAACTGGTCATAACCAACGGGTGCGTCTCCGCCGATGGCCCATGCTGCTCCGGGAACTCGGAGCGCCACGCATTCATCAGCACTTCAGTCTCTGCGCGTGCCGTAGCGAGCGTGACGCCCGGTTGAAGCCGCCCAAGAATGGACAAGTAGTGGGAGGCTCTCCCCTCCGGGTTTTGGGTGTCGATGATATTAGGGCGTATTAACTGGACATCGTGGCCTGGGAACCGAAATGTTTGTGGTAGTATGCCGACCACTGTGGAAGAAACTCCGTTGACCAAGACCGTGCTGCCCACGATACCGGAGTCGGCGCCGAATGAGCGAACCCAAAGTCCATGCGTCAACAACGCCACCGGTTCGGCTCCAGGGATGTCGTCACCTGCAATGAAGCTTCGTCCCAATGTTGGTGTGACCCTCAGCGTCTCCAAGAAATTCGCGGAAACGCCCGCCGAGCCGACTCGTGCCGGCTCTTCGATTCCACCGAGGTTGGTCTCGCCCACCCAATACGCCGCGACAGAAGCGAACGACGTAGTCTGATTTCGGAACTCGAGATATTCTGGCTCCGACGCCACGATCTCCCGACCTCTCGTGCTGCCGGGGCGTCGAAACTCGAGCCAAACGGCGGCGATTTCGTCGGGTTGATCGTAGGACAGGCGTTGCAAAATCACTGAATGCAGAACGGTAAAAATCGCAGTGTTAGCGCCGATGCTGAGGGCGAGCGTACCGATCGCGGCAAGCGCGAAGACTGGGTTTCGGCGCAGTTGTCTGAGCGCCAAACGAACGTTATGTGCAAACGTCGTCATGAAGTCACCGATGTTCGAATGAGAATCTTGTCTGTGCGAGCGCTGTCGTCCCGTCTGGAAAAATTGCCAGTTCGAAAGACGTTCACGGGGCGCGGCAAGGAATAACTCCAAAAACATACGACCCCACACTGACACAGCGCCGGGCCAACCATGGCGTTGAATCGAATGCGTAGAGACATCGCGAAAGGTCGAGACGAGTTGGTCTCCGTACCGGTCGCGAAGATGTGCGGGCAGCACGACGAGGGCGGCTCGATATAAACCCAGCGTTCGGTTAAGCCAAACCTCTTGTGATGCGGACAACATTATTTTGAGAGTGCCGTTTTGGCGCGTGCAAGGCGGACGAGTTGCTCCAATCTCTCGACCTCCGTGCGCAAAACTCTCTTACCGAACCTTGTCAGCGCATAATACTGCCGGCGTTCATCGTCCGATCCATCATCGGGTTCGTACTCCACCCGCTCGATGAGATCTTCGTCCTCGAGTTTGCGTATCGTGCCGTACAATGTGGCTGGCCAGAGCTTGAGTTTTCCATCGGTCCGGTGTTCAACCTCCCGCATGATGCTGTACCCATGATGCGGCTCATCGGATAGCGTGAGGAGGATGTGGAACCAGTTTGGTTTGAGTGGAACGAGCCTAGAAGCATCCGGCATGGATCGGTGGTCCGGTGTCAGTCAATGACAATATATATATTAATTCATATATAGTGCAACTCTGGATTGTTGGTTTTTGGTTTGTCCCCAGCGTCACCCCTCCCAATTGACTTGCCACGGAATCCACAGAATCCACAGAACCCCGCCACCCAAACAAAAATGTAGTGTGCTACGACACCCCAAAAACTCGTGTAGAATTTTTGTGGATTTAGTGGAAAACTTTTTGTTCTGGGGTGGTGTTGGGTTCAGCGTATTCCGCGGATTCCGTCGCTACTTTTCTTAATGCCTACTCGACCAGAAACCCAAATCAGCTAACCCGCCGAGTTTTTCTTTTCAAGAAATCCATCAAGATGTACTGACCGAGGGTCATGGAGTTGGTGAAGTACGCTTTGCCGCGGGAGATTTCACACATCTTTCGCACAAACTGCACGAGTGATCTTTCCCGCGCGAGCATGAACGTATTGATCATGATGCCGGCCCGTTTACAGATTGCAACTTCTCGGAACGTGTCCTTGAGGATCAGCGGGTCGAGCCCCATCGAGTTGATGTAGATCCGGCCGTCCGGTAGCGTAAGTGCGGATGGTTTCCCGTCTGTGATCATGATGATTTGGCGCATATCCTTTTTTTGCGCCAGCAGGAGGCGGCGTGCGAGTTTCAAACCTTCAGCAGTGTTTGTGTGGTATGGCCCCACCTGGGCGTGCGCCAACTTGGCCAAGGGTATTTCTTCGGCCGAGTCGTGGAAGAGTACGACACGCAGGGAGTCGCCGGGATATTGTGTTCGAATGAGATGTGTGAGTGCTAACGCGACTTTCTTGGCCGGTGTGAAGCGATCCTCGCCGTACAAGATCATGGAGTGGGAGCAGTCCAACATCAATACAGTAGCCGCACTTGATCGGTATTCGGATTGATGCACCATGAGATCGGCGTAGTCGATGTCGAGCGGGAGTTTGGAGCCCGAGCGTTGCATGGCGTTGCTCAGCGTTGCGCTGACGTCCAAGTTGAGTGTGTCTCCAAACTCGTATGGCTTTGAGGCTGCCTCCGCTTCGACACCCGTAGCCAGGTATGGTGTGTCGTGGCTGCCAAAACTCGATTTCCCAATACTGCCGAGCAAATTCTTGAGTGTGCGATAGCCGAGAAAATCGATGGCTTTTGACGTCAGATTGAAGTTGACCTGTTGCGCCGCCGAGCGCGCTTGTCCATCGGGGCCGAGCATCTGCTCGTGTTCTTTCGGCATTTGCGGCGGTTGTTCGAGATTGAGGAACCCCTCGTCGATCAGTCGTTGAACGATATCATCTAACAATTTGCCCAGTTGTTCTTCGGTCTCACGATCACGTTGCCCAGTTGTTCTTCGGTCTCACGATCACGTTGAGGATCGCCGCTGGACTCTCCCCGGAGAAACTTGAGCATTTCTGGTGTGAGCTGACCCGACTGCACTAACGCATCCATGATAGCCTGTCGCAACGAATCGAGCGTGTGGTTGTCTTCGTCGTCGCCGAATTCTCCCCAGAAGGGATGAAAATGCGAACCGCCGGCAAAACCCGACTGTAGGAGAAAATCGCCAAGCTGATCGATCAATCCCTGCAGATTGATTGCGTCGGCTAAATCGGGGATGTGTTTTGAATAAGTCCGATACCGCATACAGCTCTCATGAGTCCGGTGTCTTAGCAGGCTGTTTCTTGACGCTACACAAATCCTTCTGTGCCCAAACCACCCGGTTCCTGTCCGTGCCCGAATGGTTTCTTACGCTCGGGCGACACCCGTGCGTACCCCAATTCTTCTCTGATGGTAATACGTTTCTTTGCCACCAATCCCTCGAGTACCAGCTCACACGCTGACACGAGTGTCGCTGGGTCTTTGAGTGGCGCCAGTTGGCTTTCCTGTATAAGTGTAAAGAGACCCGGCACGACACCGAAGCCTTTGACACACGTGTCGGAACGTTCTTCGGGAGAGACCTTCAGGGCTGCGCCTTCGTCGAACCATTGTACGATCTCATCACAGTCCGCATCGTCTACACGTCGCTCGAAAACCTCGCTTATAGCACGACGCACCACTTCCCGCGCAACTTTGTCTGCGCCCTGTAGTTCACCCTCGTACTCTAATTCGATCTTTCCGGTTATGGCCGGCAACGCTGCGAAGAGGTCGCTCACACGGGGCACCGCACGCTTTTCCCTGTTCCGGATAGAACGTCGCTCGGCGTTTGAAACTGTTGCTTCCAGGAGGGTGATTGGCAACCGTTGGCTGACACCCGAGCGTGAGTCGATGCGTTTATCGGCGCGCGCAACAAAGGCGACCCGTTCGACGATCTCCCTCATGAACTCCGGGACCGCGATCGGGTTGGCGTTCCGATTGACATGGGCCTCCTGTGCGGTAATGGCCATGCCGATTTCGACAGTTGCCGGGTAATGCGTAGACACCTCGCTGCCAATTCTATCTTTGAGGGGTGTGATGATTTTCCCACGAGCTGTATAGTCTTCCGGGTTTGCCGAAAACACGAGCAGCACATCGACGGGAAGGCGGATTGGGTATCCTTTGATCTGAATGTCGCCTTCTTGCAAAATGTTGAAGAGACCGACTTGAATCTTGCCGGCCAAGTCGGGTAGCTCGTTGATGGCAAATATGCCGCGGTTACTGCGTGGAAGCAGTCCGTAGTGTATCGTCAATTCGTCTGACAATAGATGTCCGCCACGTGCCGCTTTGATTGGATCGATATCCCCGATGATGTCGGCAATCGTTACATCTGGAGTAGCGAGTTTCTCTACGTAACGCTGGTCTCGTGGTATCCAATCGATTGCGGTCTCTTCGCCAGACTCTTCGATGGCCAGACGGCCAAACTTCGATATGGGCCGGAACGGATTATCGTTGACTTCGCTTCCGGAAATAATTGGGATCTCCTCATCCAGTAAGTCCGTCAGCTGCCGGAGGATACGGCTTTTTGCCTGACCGCGTAGTCCAAGCAAAATGAAATTGTGGTGTGCCAGGATTGCGTTAACGATCTGTGGAGTAACTGTATCCTCAAACCCAACGATGCCAGGGAAGATCTCAACGTTTTCTTCCAACCGTCGAACAAGGTTTTCTCGCATCTCTTGTTTGACGGTGCGAAGATATTTCTCAGGTTTGCCCCAGTCGCTTTCGCGGAGCGCACCGAGTGTTCTTGGTCGTGTTGCCATAGGGGGAGAATAATTAGTTTGGGCTTGATTGTCATTCGTT
>JAZDDD010000664.1:0-2687 GCA_036679545.1 Gemmatimonadota bacterium
CAAGTCTCGATTGGTCCCGCCGGGGTAGTAGCGATGGCATGTGTGTAAGAAGAATCGACAGGCAACACGGGAAGCCCCAGGGACAATGCACCCCAGGACACAGATTGTGTCGGTGGGGCCGATCGGCCTATGGTATGTGCCGAGGCGCTTTTGAAGCTAGCACACTGGTGCCGGCAGCGTCGCCAATTGGCCTCAGGAGGAGAGCTATGTTCAACGTCACGGAAGACCGAGTTCCCCCCCGCGCTTGCCGGCCGAAGGGACGTGTGTGGAACTGTCGCAACTCTGGACAATCCTGTCACCGACAACGCGTCAGAACGTCCTTCAAGCACTGAGCCGGGTGATCGCTCAGCAACTACCAACGCCCACGACGGAGCAGGAGGTGGTGCATGAGCGCGGTTAGTATCACTTCGACGCCAGGTGGTGAACTTGATGCGACGCCTTCGCCCGCTCAGTCACTCTCGCTCGCGTTCGGCTCGTCAAAGATCGTGGATCGTCATCACGAACGCTTGGCGATCGTTTATGTTCGGCAGTCCGATCCGCACCAAGTTTTGCAGCATCGCGAATCGAAAGAGTTGCAGTACAACTTGGCCGATCGCGCGGTGGCGTTAGGCTGGCCGCGCGACCGCGTGTTGGTGATCGACGAAGATCAGGGACAATCGGCGCGGAGCGCCGCCAATCGTCACGGCTTTCAACGTTTACTCACCGAAGTGGCGTTGGATCACGTAGGGCTTGTTCTCGGTTTTCAAATGAGTCGTTTAGCGCGTTCGTGCAAAGACTGGCATCAGTTGTTGGAGTTGTGCGCGCGGTTTGGCACTTTGCTTTCCGATTTAGACGGTATGTATGATCCAGCGGACTACAACGATCGTTTGTTGTTAGGCCTCAAAGGAACCATGAGCGAAGCGGAGTTGCACATGATGTGTCAACGCATGCATCAAGGGCGAAGCAACAAAGCTCGGCGAGGTGAGTTGTTCACGCATGTGCCGATCGGTTACGTACGTGACGAGTCTTGCGGCAACACTTTGCTGAGCATGTTGCACCATCCGATTTATGCAGGCGCCTATAGCCACGGTCGCCGCCCCATCGATCCGCGGCGCCAGATACCTGGTCGGCGGAGCACAGGCCGTACGACGGTGCCGATGGAAGCGTGGGAAGTACTGCGGAAAGATGCCCTTCCCGCTTACATCAGTTGGGAGCGTTTTATCGCCAACCAAGAACGCCTGCAACAGAATCGCACGCGAGTTGCCTCGAAAGGCGCGCCCCGCAAAGGCCAAGCCTTGTTGGGAGGCCTTTTGTTTTGTCATTGTTGTGGTTGTCGATTGGTCGTCGGTTATAGTGGCGAAGGTAAACGGCCGCGTTACAAATGCCGGCGGAATCATCGAGAATACGGACTAGAAAAGTGTCAAAGCTTATCCGCCGGTCCTCTCGACGATTTTATTAGCCGACAGGTCTTGCAGGTGCTGGAGCCGGCTACTGTGGAACTCAGTCTTAAGGCAGTGGAGGAGACAAAGCAAGAACGTCAGCGGCTAACGAAACTTCGGCATCAACGATTGGAACGAGGGCAATACGAAGTGGATCGAGCCGCTCGGCAGTATCAGGCGGTTGAGCCGGAAAACCGTTTAGTGGCTCGCCAACTTGAAGGCCTTTGGGAACAGGCTCTACTGGCGCAACGAGACGTTGAAGAAGACTTGCGTCGCCTTGAGCACACACAGCCTGTTGAGTTGAAGTCACAAGAGCTGGAGATGATTAAATCGTTGTCGACAGACCTGCCTACTCTGTGGAACGCAACTGGCACAACCGCCGAAGATCGTCAGACAGTTATCCGTCATCTCGTTGATCGTGTGGTTGTCGATGTTCAGGGTGAGACCGAACATGTCGATGTGGCCATTCACTGGCATGGTGGCTTTGTCAGTCAACACGAACTGATTCGCCCGGTGGCGAGCTACGAACAACTCAGTGGCTACAAAGAATTGATGACTCGTGTTGAAGAGTTGCGAATTGACGGCCAGACTAGCGCGCAGATCGCCGAGCAATTGAACGGTGAAGGTTTTCATCCGCCCAACGGCAACGAGTTCAACGCAACGATTATTCGCAGCTTGTTGTCTCGCAGTGGCCCCAGCCGAAGCGGCCTGGCTCGAGATTGTGAGCCACCGCAATGGCAGCCGCGTCACTTGGCGGAGAAGTTGGACATGCCGCTTAACACACTGAAGTCTTGGTTGCGTCGCGGTTGGATGCACGGCCAGCAATTGCCGGGTGCTCGTGGACGTTGGATTCTGTGGGCTGACGACGATGAACTCAACCGACTAAAACAACTTCGGCAACACCGTCAGAGGGCACCGGGACTGCCTGCGCCTGCCCAGTTGACGACTCCCAAACCTCGACCTGAGAATTGAGGCTTCGCTAGCACTCTTCCGCCCCGAGCCACGCGGAGGACCCTCGCACTTTGTGACAAAGGAGGCATTATGAACAGGACATTGGGAAGCCCCGGGGACGAGAGGTCGTGGCTCTCAACTGGAACTCCGTGAGGAGCAGGCCAGATCGTTTGGGGTGGCGGACAGGCTTGTAGTACTGATGACGCCGGGTAACGCCGGTCGAGGAAAGGAGCCTGACTTCTGGCGAGTTCCTGGAAGAGACCAACAGCCTGGAGATTGGCTTTGCCTATCAACTCCATTAAAGGGTTGAGCGGTCAC
>JAZDDD010000665.1:0-3549 GCA_036679545.1 Gemmatimonadota bacterium
AACGCCACGCCCAACCCCGCTTTGCGCCATGGCTGGGTCGTGGCGTAAATCATCGTGATGATCCCTACCCAAAACGCAGTAGTCGAGACGAGATACGGACCTGACGCACCTTGAAGGAATTGCCAGACGATGAACGCGAGCAGGGGCGGACCGGCGATGAGTTTGGCGACCGACACACGTCTTACTTCGCGCCATACGGGCGGTGTGGTGGCACGCGTGCGTCTGACCCGCAACGTCCAGGCCACAACGGTTATCACGAGGATCATTAAAAGCGCGAGCGTGGTGCGGAGAAGTGTGACCGAGGCCGTAACGGTGGTTATTATGCCCAGGGTTGAAACGAACGCAATACCCAACCAGCCTACAATGGTCATCCGGTCAAAAGGATATCCTGCACCCAAAGCGTCTTGTATGACGACGAGGTCGTGTTGCACCCGGCTGATGTCCGTGGCGATTGGCTCAGGCATGGGTGTATATACTCAAATAATTTGAGTATTGTCAAGGCCGGACTATCGGCCGGTTCTCTTGGTGGGACTTTTTGTTGGTTCTTAGAGAGTCAGGCGTTGCCGTAGTTTCACCGATCGTGACCGACTCGCTACTACTTTCTTCCCAGTCTCCAGCTCGACTTGTAAACGGGATGCGTCATAAGGTGAGAAGGCTTTTACCCGATCGAGATTGATAACGTGAGATCGGTGAATGCGAAAGAAGGTTGCCGGGTCCAGTCGTACGCACAGCTCCGATAGGCGAGCCCGGAGCAGGTGTGATCGGGTCCCTTGCCACAGGGCCACGTAATCTCCGCGCGCTTCCAGATGTTCCACTTGTACCAACGAAACCGGAAGGATCTGTCCGCGTTGACGAACGAAGACCCGCACAAGAGGGCCAGTGCGGCTTAGCGCCAGTTCTGCCCGCTCGAACTGCGAGTCCCGCTGTTCGAGGCGAAGCAGAGATCGGGCGCGTTCCACAGCATCGCGCAGGCGTTGCGCACCAAAGGGTTTGAGAAGATAGTCCAAAGCATGCAGTTCGAACGCACGTACGGCGTGCTGGTTGTACGCAGTGGTGAATACAGCGAGTGGCCGAGGGTTGGATTGCCGCAGTACTTCGAGACCGGAAAGGCCCGGTATTTGAATATCGAGGAAGGCAAGATCAGGTTGCAATGTGCGAATCAACTCGATTGCCGTCTCGCCATCTTTCGCTTCCCCGACGCACGTGATGTCGGAGATGTCGTTCAACAGATCCTTGAGCCGCACCCGTGCCAACGGGTGGTCATCGACGATCACCACACGCACGTTCATGTTTTGGGGATTGTGACACTCGCAATGAAACCACCGTCGGATCTGGGGCCTGCTTTTAGTTGCGCAGCTGTTCCGTATGACGCCGCGAGGCGGTCCTTTAGGTTCACAAGTCCGCGGCCGGTGTTGCCATCAGTTCTTGGCGTTGGCCCGTCGCCCGCCACGATGAGTTCGACGCTATCTGGATTGTCACGAATTGTGATCATTATGTGTCCGCCGGTTGATAGTGGCACAATACCGTGTCGCACGGCGTTCTCGGCGAGGGTTTGCAAAGAAAATGGCGGCACGGGGGTGTCCAGCGCGGAGTCGTCCACGTCAAACGCAACCATAAGACGCTCGCCGAGGCCGAGTCGCTCCAGCTCGAGATACGTGCGGGTGAAGTGCAGTTCGCTTGCAAGGGCGACGGTTGGTCCAGATGCATCGTCGAGGCTGAACCGAAGGAGATTCCCCAGTCGCTCAATGGCTAGCTCCGCGCGGGCCGCATCGTGTCGTACGAGGGCAGACACGCCGTGAAGTGCGTTGAACATGCGCTTTGGCCTGAGCTGTGGCCTCGCGTTCTGCCATGAGCGCTGTCCGCGACCGAGAGCCGTACGAACCCACCACGAGTAAGGTGTAGAGCCAGACCCAGAATACGAACTCGGCCCCCAAGAAGGTGGCCGCACGGGCGACCTCTCCGAGTGAGGTGCCTTGCATGGCCGCTTCGACACCATACGTCACGAAAATCATTGCGCTACCAAACATCAACGCGCCGAAGGCATGAAGACCGAGGAAGGCCGGGCGTGGGGTTGCGGGCAGCGGTACGCGACCGCTTAGCCACCAAACCGCGATTCCCAACACGACGGTCATCGCAGCCGACGCCACCACGACTTCGCCGCTCGTCGGACCACTTAAGATCCAGAGCGCTGTGCCGATCACAAACCAGCTTGCGATCGAGGCGCCGACGAGCCACCGGACGTGACCTGCCTTTACGGTCATGTGCGAAAGGTAAGCGCGCCGACGGGTCTCGACGCTATGGGTTCATCCGTTCGACGTGTCAATTCGTCAGCTTACCGCAAACCCACGCTCGCTCGACGCTGCGGCGTCGAAAGAGACGTGACTTGGCTCTAGTTTTCTAACCTGAACCTCCATTTGTAAGGGAAGGCCGTCTTGTGAGAATCTCAAGTGCAATTGCAGTGTCACTGTTCATACCTCGAGTCGCCCTGGCGCAATTCGATGACATTCCCGTGCCTAGCCAAATGGCAACGCTTGACTTCATGATAGGCGAGTGGGAGGTCGATGGCGTCTTCCGGACACCCGACCATATCCACACGGATCGTACGCTCTGGTACCTCACACGAGACGGAGGGATAACGCGTTTCGATGGCCAAACGTGGACGACATACGCCCACGGACAGTCTGAGCTAGCCGATTCGATACGCCAAACGATTGACGGGCCTGCTGAACCATATCCGTTTACGAACGAGCGGAATGTCACGCGGATTCAAGACGGGTTTGCGCTGTTGATCGACGAGGGCCGCACATCGGGCAGCATGATGGTTTTTTTTACACGGCCCTTAACTCCTGGGTGGCAAACCATCTTCACGCCCCGACTAACGGCATATCCACATCGGTGGCAAAAGAGGGCGAAAGTTTGCCCGTCTTCGAAGGTCACGGGTCGGATCGCAGGGGTGAGCGGATCTTTCGTCGAAGGTATGAAATACACGGGTCTGATCATTACACTATTCGGACCGATATCTCATTCGATGAGGGCGCGACGTGGATCGACGATCAGATCGTGCTCGAGGTCCGGCGCCATTGATCCAATGGATTAAGATGATCACGCGTCAGGCACGTGTTGTCTCTGCTGAACGATTCGCCCGGCGCGCCACCCCGAGAACAGGGACACCCAAAACGCGATCTCGAATACCGCCGCGCCAGTCAAAAGAATAGGCAGGGCCTCGCCTGTCTCCCGCAACGAATTCAATGCAAAGGAGACAAATACCAGTCCGGCCAGCACAGGGAAAACGACGCGACTCCTAGAACGCGTTGCCGTTCTTGCACGCTGCGTAAGCCACTGTTTTATCATGCCAACTGCAATTCTGGAGCGACCGGGTGAACGGCGAACCTGCATCCATCCTTCGCAATGATCTCGACAGATCCGTAACTCACCAACCGTCCCAACAATACATGGACGGGATCGAACGTAGCGAGCCAGCACCGCGCTTGACGTTGAGGTTGACGATGTCTGACCGTTGGAGCCGATGACGGAGCTGCCCGATCCAAC
>JAZDDD010000666.1:0-2774 GCA_036679545.1 Gemmatimonadota bacterium
TATTTCAATGAACAGCAGTGCGTAGGAGTGGTAATCCTTGACCCTTTAGCGTTCGGTCAATTGAACGCCGACCGCCAGGTCGACCTCATCGACGCGCTCAAGAACCTCACCGTGGCCGGTGGTGTGCACGTCATGCCATCCGTCCGGGCGAGCCCAGGCGAGTGCGTGCCGCTCTCACCCGATGCGCTTGATACAGCCTACCCCGATTGGGACACTAGCCGCCTAGGGCAAACCTCACGGCAACGTTGGTTTGTGGCGCAACGCCCGTAAGCCACGGGTTCCCATAAAAAAGCGCGGGGCCGGCAATATTGCCGGCCCCCTGTGCTTACATCTTCTGCAGAAGACGAGGCGGTGTAGTTAAGCTCTTGCTCTACGCCGCTTAGTCGCCCTGCGCTTCGTGACCTTGCGTCTGCTCGCCTTACGCTTTGTAGCTTTGCGTTTGGTAGCTTTACGCTTGGTGGCCTTGCGTTTGGTCGCCTTACGCTTTGTAGCTTTGCGCTTGGTCGCCTTACGCTTGGTGGCCTTACGCCTGGTGGCTTTGCGCTTCGTCGCCTTGCGTTTTGTTGCCTTACGCTTGGTGGCCTTACGCTTCGTCGCCTTGCGTTTTGTTGCTTTACGCTTAGTGGCTTTGCGCTTGGTGCTGCGCTTTGCCGCCTTACGTTTGGTGGCCTTCGCGGCCTTTCTTCTCCGCTTAACAGCCATGGTGAAACCTCCCGGACTTTGGTTGTCGACCCGCGTGCTAATTGCGGGTCAGGTTGCGAGCGGTCCAAACTTCACCGCTCAGGAAAAAACTCCCATTTTTCCCCTTACTCGGTCCTCAAACATCGAGGCGCATTCCAACTTTGCTTGTGCTTTCCGTCACGTTCTAATCAGCCCTCACGACAATGCACCCGCGACCGGGTGATCTGATCCGTGCTGCAATTCGGTTGTCATTTTGGGGGATACAGAGTCGATGAGGCGTGACGAATTCGCTGATTTGAGTGCGAAGCGCCGCTTAAAAACCTTCCTCGAGTGTTTCCGACGTTGCGGTAAACGTGCGTTAACCATACGCCTATTAGGCCTAAACTTTTGCGAATATTATACATACCAGCACAACGCGCAATACTTTTGTTGCGTTCGCGATGTTTGTCGCAACATCCATATCACGCAATTGCGTGGCCCGGAACGAACGCGAACGTTATTATCCGGCCGCTCACCGAGGACTTTCTGCATGCGTGCTATCCAAAAAACTGAACGTCGTCCGGGTCTGACACTCGCGGATGTTCCGACGCCAACGTGTGGAGCACACGACGTTCTCATCAAAGTTGCGCACGCTGGCGTGTGCGGTACCGATGTTCACATTGACGATTGGGACGAATGGGCGCAGGGCCGAATGAACCCTCCGGTCGTAGTCGGACACGAATTCGCCGGAGAGATCGTCGAAATCGGAGCGAACGTGGCCGAATATCACATCGGCCAAAACGTCACGGCAGAAGGGCACATCGTCTGTGGGCACTGCCGCCAATGCCGAACTGGAAATGCACACGTGTGCCGGAACACACGCATCATCGGTGTCGATCGTGACGGCGCCTTCGCCGATTATGTCGCCATGCCAGCATCAAATGTGGTGCCCCTCAACGGGATCCCCACTGAAATTGGCGCAATCATGGACCCGCTCGGAAACGCCTTTCACACCGTTCTAAGCTCCAATATCTCCGGCAAGACCATCTTCATCATTGGGTGCGGTCCCATTGGCTGTTTCGCAGTTGGCATCGCCCGCGCGGCCGGAGCGTCACAGATCATCGCTGCGGACCTGAACACACGGCGGCTGGAACTCGCGGGCACAATGGGCGCGCACATCTTGGTAGACCCCACGAAGCAAGACGTGAATGAAACCATAAATGAAGCAACTGACGGCGAAGGTGTCGATGTGGTGTGCGAGATGTCGGGACACCCCACCGCCCTGCGACAAGCATTCCAAACTGTGAGACTCGGCGGACGGGTGAACCTCCTTGGTCTTCCCAAAGACGATGTAACGTTGCCAGTCGGGACCGATATTATTTTCAAGGGTCTCACGATATACGGAGTCATCGGTCGCCGGATGTTCGAAACATGGCACCAGATGCAAACCTTCTTAGGATCGGGCCTGCTCGATCCCAGACCCATCATCACACACTCTTTCCCGCTCGAACAAATGGACGAGGCGCTCGCGACGATCCGCGCGGGGCAGGCTGGCAAGGTGATTCTGGCAATCGGAGCGGAAACATGAACAACGCTGTCGAAGAACGTCTCCGCGCTGAAATCGACGGCTTCCGCCGCGACGGTGTTTACAAGGAACTCAACTACTTGGACTCGCCACAGGCGGCCCGGGTGATCATGCGTGGTCGCGGCGAAATCATCATTCTATCGAGCAACAACTATCTCGGTCTGAGCAACACACCCGAGGTGGTCGCTGCCACACACCCGAGGTGGTCGCTGCCGGCAAGAGCAGCCTCGATCGGTTCGGTGCCGGCACCGCCAGCGTGCGATTCATCTGCGGAACCTTCACGGTCCATGAAGAACTCGAGAGCGAACTCGCCAGTCTGGTTGGTACGGAGTCTTCGCTCAGCTTTGTGTCCTGCTGGAACGCCAACGAAGCCCTGATGCCAACATTGCTCGGGCCCGACGACATTGTCATCTCGGATCAGCTGAATCACGCTTCGATTATCGACGCGATGAGGCTGGCAAAGGCCATTACCAAATGCCAAACCGCCGTTTTCAAACACTCCGACATGGACGATTTGGTCGCCAAGCTG